>JAPZAV010000056.1 GCA_027460465.1 Candidatus Methanoperedens sp.
GGGATATATTATGCAATTAACAATCGAGCAAATGGACAAGGAATACGAGAATAGATCCCCGCAGGAGATAATCGAGCTAGCTCTTGGCAATTTCAGGAACATGGCGATCTCTTTCAGCGGGGCAGAGGACGTGGTATTGATCGATATGGCAAAAAAAACTGGGAAGAGTTTCAGGGTTTTCACACTTGATACAGGGAGGCTTCACCCTGAGACATACGAGTTCTTTGACGAGGTCAGGAATGCCTATAATGTGAACATCGAGGCGTTCTTCTGCAGCCGCGAAGCTGTGGAAAAACTGGTCAGTGAAAAAGGCTTTTTATCTTTTAAAAGAGATGGTCATAAGGAGTGCTGTGATGTTCGCAAGGTAGAGCCTCTCAAACGTGCTTTGAAAGCACTGGACGCCTGGATTACAGGGCAGCGAAAGGACCAGAGCCCCGGAACAAGGGCGAACGTGCCTGTGATACAGAAAGATCCCACGTTCGGGAACGGTAAGCTGGTGAAGTTCAACCCGCTTGCGAACTGGACCTCAAAACAGGTATGGGATTACATAAGAGAGAATGGCGTCCCTTACAACAGGCTCCATGAGAAAGGTTATGTCAGCATAGGATGCGAACCCTGCACAAGACCTGTGCTCCCTGGACAGCATGAGCGCGAAGGGCGGTGGTGGTGGGAAGATGCAGCGAACAAAGAATGCGGTCTGCATGCAGGGAACGTGAAGAGGTAATCTACAGTTCCTTTAACTTTTCCACCCTCTCTTTTATGTTCTCCCAGTGCTTCCCCTGCCAGTACACCTGCCCGCACGCTTCGCAGATCCAGAATTCTGTTCCGCTCTCAAGCATCTCTGGATACACATAATCCTTCTCTCTGACAAGTCCCATCTCAGCAGGCTTTACTCTTCTGATGGGCGAATTGCAGAGGCTGCATCTATCCATCTCTGGCTCAAATCCAATATCGAACTCCTTTTTCAGCTCCATCAGCTGTTCCATGATCCCGGAAGAGCGAACCCGGTATGCAGCTGTTCCGTTCTTCAGTGCTCTCCTGATGAGTATCTCGTCCCTGGAAAGAAGGATACGCCTTTCCTTTCCTGCCAGTTCGAGCAGCAGATCATCCTCATTCTCCTGTTTTCCTATTCCAAGCGTATCGTATCCCAGAAGGCGCAGCCACCTCGCAAGCCTTCCGAGCATCCTGTCTGCCACGAATTTCATGATCTTTCACTTTTCGGCCTGCTGCGTACAAGGGACGTGATTACAGCGATGCCACAGATGACGGCAGAGACGACGTACGCGTCATGGAAAGCAGGTAAGAAGGAACTCTCCTCCCCTCCATAAAAAACATATCTGCTTGAGAACACAGCGCCTGAGACCGCAATGCCTATCACCATCCCCATGTTCCTCATCGTTCCAAGACTTCCTGCCGCGATCCCCAGCTGTTCCCTGGGGAGCGAACCCATTATTATGCTGTTGTTCGGCGCCTGGAACAATCCGAGGCCAAGACCCAGGAGTCCAAGGCGCAGTGCCACATCAATAAAGCTCGAAGATGGGGACATGAAACTCAACCAGAGTATGGATATGCTTGCGATCCCTATGCCTGCTGAACTGAGTAAGAACGAATCTGTCCTGTCAGATAGCCAGCCGCTGACCGGGGATGAAATTGACATTACCAGAGGGACAGCCATGAAAACGATCCCTACCTCCCAGGGAGAGTAACCAAGTTCCTTCTCAAGAAAGAAGGGCATCAGAAGAATGATACTGAACATGGCAATGAAGCTTATGAGCGCACTGATATTGGCTGCTGCAAAGAGCCTGTTCCTGAAATGCTTAAGTTCCATCATTGGCTGGTCTGCTTTATTCTCAACGAAGATGAAAATTATGAAAAACACGAACGATAGAGCAAAAAGTGAAATAATCGTACCTGAGCTCCATCCAAGTTCCTGTCCTTCGCTGAGGGCAAGTAATAATGATACAAGACTTATGAAAAGCGAAAGCGCACCGGGTATATCAAAGGTCTGACCTCTGGTATTGTCATCTTTCTCAAGCAGGATCAGTGCTAATGCGGTCGCTATGATGCCAACAGGTATGTTGATATAGAATATAGACTGCCATCCCACGTTCACTATCAAGAAACCGCCAAGAACAGGACCTGCCATGGTGCCTATGGATACCACTGTCCCGATCAATCCCATTGCTTTTCCCCTCTCTTTTGCAGGAAAGACGTGGGTGATAATTGCAATGCCTGTAGCCATCATCATTGCAGCTCCGATACCCTGGAAAACCCTGTATAATATCAGCTGCACCTCGGATGTCGCGATGGCGCATAATCCAGAGCCAATAGTGAATATGGCAAGCCCAGCCGCAAATACTGGTTTTCTTCCAACCATATCTGAAATCCTGCCAAGGCTCAAGAGAAGGCTTGTGATCGTCAGCAGGTATGCCATCACCACCCATTCTATTGTGGTTATGTCGGTCATGAAGTATTTTGTGAGCGTAGGAAGAGCGACATTCACGATGCTCCCGTCAAGCGTGGCCATGAAGATGCCTATCCAGACAGTGAACATCGCCTTCCATTTATATTGCATTTATTGATCCTTCACATGTTTGAGTATGTGCCCCATCTCGGGTAAAATAAGTTCAAGCGCAAGTTTGACCGCGTTTGGCGATCCGGGAAGGCAGAATACCGGTTTTTGCCGCGAAACACCTGCTGCTGCCCTGGTCAGCATCGCAGAATTTCCGATCTGCTCTATGCTTTTGAACCTGAACAGCTCACCAAAACCCGGCATCTCTTTCTCGAAATACGGCATAACTGCTTCAATGGTGACATCTGATGGCGATAAACCCGTCCCCCCGCTTGATATGATGACCTCTGCATCAGAATAAAGCCCTCTTTTGAATGCATCCTTTATCAGCTCGATGTTATCAGGAATCAGCTCATAGAACACCACATCGCCACCCTGTACCTGAACCATGCCCCAGATGAGTTTTCCTGATGCATCCTCTGCACGCTCAGGTCTGTCTATTTTCCCGTATTTTTCATAGCGTGAAGTGCTTATTGTGAGTATCGCACATTTGTATGTCTTCTGTATATTCTCTTTGTGAAGGCGGGGAATATCCATGAAGGTTCTTATATGCTGAAAGATATAAAAGATTGCGTTTCATTTCGCACATATTATCCATGCGATGCAGGATGTCTTGTTTTTGTTCTCGCCATATTTCTTCATACAACGGCAACGATATGTTGCCATGTAATTAAATCCATGTCAGATATTAATATTATTCAGACAAACTCTCAGCGAAATTTCCAAACATCGGCAGTTTATATCTCTCGCCCTTAAATGCCCTGTACATCAATAATATCCATAGAATTATTTCGATAATCACTATAATTGGCGATATTATTAATGATGCAAACGTGAAAAGAACGAATGTGAACATCTGTATCAGGAAAAGAGGTAAAAACACGGATGTTGACTGAATGGCATGGAATCGCACAAATTTACTTTCTTTTTCTATTAACAAAAGTATTATTCCTGTTATCAATCCCAGAGAATAGCAGAGAGCACCCTCGATATTTTCGTCAAGTCCCAGAGTTGTAGTTTTTTTACTTTTATCTTCCATATTTGCATACTCCTTTTTATCCTTTTTATTTCAGTAAATCCATGGATCTATCCCTCTGTCCTGGCATCTCCTGCTGGATCATACTTGAGAGATCTTTAGCAGTCTTGTAGGCATCATACATACTTCCGATCCAGAACAGAACACACGCTCCACTTGCTACCACAATAGGTCCTGTCATATGACGCTCCTGTATCAGGAACAACCACAGGGATACAAATAAAATTGCAATTATAATAAAACCTATGCCTTTTCTTATTTCTCCGTTGTAGATCTGTCCAAGACCTGGAATAAAAAATGAAGCGATGGCTGCAATTTTTGGGTTTTTCTTTTTAGAGTGGGTTTTGGCAGGTGTATGAGGCATCAGTCTCCCTTGTATTAACCCGTTTTTGTCGATATGTATAAAAAGCTGGACAAATAAATGTTGTGATTTGATTTCACTGTTCAATTAGTCCCTTAAACTCAAGGTCAACTCCCTTTTGTATATACCGTGGTTAATATTGCATAAACTAATCCGAAGATCACGCTTATGAATAATGCTGGAAGAATGTTAAAACCTAAAAAGAATCCT
The DNA here is from genome assembly GCA_027460465.1 of Candidatus Methanoperedens sp. Lineage (GTDB taxonomy): Archaea > Halobacteriota > Methanosarcinia > Methanosarcinales > Methanoperedenaceae > Methanoperedens. The sequence goes on from JAPZAV010000056.1 coordinate 4,180, forward strand.
TCTTCGTCCTTTGGACTATTATATTCAAAAATCGTATAAGGACTATTTTGAAGTCCAATCGTAAAAGATCCAGTTCCCATAATATTAAGAGCCACAGGCAGTAGGGTCAAAATAATTGCAATAGCAAGAAAGGAGATAGTGACCCCTTTCAGGAATTTTGAGCCGAATCCTGCGGCAGAAACTTTCACAGGTTTATCCATTTCTTTGCCATAGATTATCGTTCCGGTTTTTTTATCTTCAACCAATATATGTCCTGGATATCGCAATAGAGTCCTTGTCATCCACAGATCACCCACTGATCCAGATGCATTTACAATAAGCGGCAAGAGAATCCAGTGCGCGATCGATGGAAAAGCAGCCATTGCAGCAACTCCAATAATAGAAATCACTGCTAATGGGGCGATGTATATTATTATGAACTGGTTGCGTGGAAAAATGGATTTTGTAGTAGTGTAGAGATAAGGTAATATAGAATAGATACCAGCGCCGTATCGAGGTTTGCCGCCATACATTGATACAAAGATGCCGTGAATGAGTTCATGAAGTATCAATGTTCCTGCGAATAATAATGTACCCGGTATTATATCAAAAACGTCGATGGTTCCACTAAATTTCCCTGTAAATTGTGAATATATGGAAAGGAAAAGAAATCCGAATGCAAATAAAGCCAATATTCCGATTCCATATAATGTATACACAAGCTCTTTTGAGAACTCCAGTCTATCAATCTCTTTGTATCCTTTCAAATCAGCCTTTTGTAAATCATTCATTTCAATACACCCCATAAATCTGGTTCTGGATCAACCGACGAAAGCACCTATTTCAAACCCGCCTTTATTTTTTGATATTACCTTATCAACAAGAACATATATATACATGCTGGTCTATTAATAGTAACGCTGGACTATTTAATAATGCGCTGGTGGTGAGCCTCATGAATACTTTGAAAAATATTTATTTGAAATCAGGAATTGGTGGCATAATATTATCTGCTCTATTATTTTTTCTCTTCGTTGCGACGCAGGAGGACGACTATGGAATGATATGGATTTTACTTGTTGAACCAGTTCTTATTTTGATATCAATTATTTTGCTTATTATTGGCTGGTATAAGATGAAGAAGAAATGATAAAACAGATGAAGCTCTTCATGGTACCCACAAAGCAGAACCGGTTCAAATTAAGCTGTGTTGTCTTACTCATGCTTATTTCAGTGAACATCACTTCAGCAGCTGTTTTAGAACCCCCTCTGAAGGTTGCATGGAAAACCAGCATCGGTACATGGTTCAAGGAACCATATCCCACTTCCATTGACCTCATAGAGTCAGATGTAGTTTATGTGAATTATCAGAACCTTCAAGCCATTGATGCGAATGATGGAAAGCTGCTGTGGAGCAAGGACTGGAGTGCCGGGGTGGCATACAAGGATGGCGTCCTGTATGCAGCAAGGGCATTTTCACCGAGCCTTTATGCATTGAATGCCACCACAGGAGAGGAGATCTGGAGAAAAGAATATCCTGAACTTGAGGAAGTCATAAGAAGAGGTAATGCAATAAGATACAACCTGGTTATTTCTAATGATACTTTGCTTATTGTAACAACCGGGTATTATCTCTCTGATGTTCCTGCTTTTGATGCAAGTGGCAATCCTACAGGGCATTATGACTTCGATGTCCTTGCGGTCGATACCAGAGGCGACCTGAAATGGCACCAGAATCTCACGGGAGATAGAAACTTTGAAAGTAATTCCGCTGTTATTTCAGATTTATTTGTAATTCCTTATCGTACTTCTTCTACAGATTATAGAGATTTCAAAAAAAATTTAATTGCGCTCAATTTAACTACAGGGAAGACTGTCTGGGAGAGATCATATAATTATTTTGAAGGAAATCCCTATCCGTACAGGGACACGCTCTTTATTGACCGCCTTAGAGAAAACGATAGTTTTTACATACAGGCGGTATCAGGTGCGACAGGAGAGACCATCTGGAAGAGAAAGGTTGGAGATTCATATGGGAATATCCTGGCAGTAAAAGATGACAAACTGTTCGTAAATTCCGAGAATATCAAAGTTCTGAATCCGGATACAGGAGAGACCCTGGACGAATATTCAAGCACACTTGACCCAACTTCATCTGGAACAGGTTCAGGAATTCCGGGTTCATTGAGCTATAATCCATCGGCTATTTCGGATAATATAATATACGTTGTTTCTACTGGTCCTTCGCCCCATATTTATGCCATTGATCTTAACACAGGAGACCTTTTATGGAAAGGCGGAAGAGGAGGAATATCTCCATATATCTATAAAAACCGGCTTTTTTTGATCGTATCTGGAAATTTGTTTGCATATGAGTATGGGATCGAAGAACCAGACAAAGAACCAGCTCCTTTATTTTTTGCAATGCTTGCAATTCCTTTGATACTGGCAAATTTATTCATGAGAATTAAAAAATATAGCGGACGACTTCAACGAAGCTTTGAATTCTCCACAGTTCTAATAATTTTTGTATTCATTCTGATATTGGTCAGTGAGACCTTATCAAACCAGTACATCCACCTGATGGAAGATGAACGATTGATCTCTTCATCACCTGCAGACTGGATGCTCTACCTGCTTTTCCCGGCGATCAGTGTAATTACAGGCACGATTGCCGGGATGAGAATAGATAACAGGTTCATGATCAGTGCTGTGGCCGGCGCGGCGCCATATATTCTGGCGATCTCAGCATCCTTCCTGTTCCTGTCAATTACTGATAAAATATACTTCTTCTTCGCTATTGTTCCAGTTTATCTCTCGATTCAGGGAATTATTCTTATCGGTATATTCTATGGAGTGGTGGGTATTGTAATTGGTCTGTTCTTTAAATTGTTGAAATCTTTTAAAAAGGAAAAAACATGATGAATATTGATCAAGAGAGCTGTGGAGCATACAGCATATGGATTTTGTTGACAAAGTGAAGGGATTTGTTTTTGAACCATCGAACTCACTTCATAATTCCAGAGAAGATTCACTTATTGGAGTGCTAAAATACTACCTCATTTTAGTTTTAATTTCTTCAGTTCTTGAAGCATTGATTCGTATTTTCTTTGGTGAATTGATCGTTTCAATGATGGGACAGTACGCTATGATCTCAGGCGGTACAGGAATGAAAGATATAATAATTGATTCTACATATTATATAATTTATGCAATTCCAGGAATATTCATAATTGGGGCATTTCTTCATTTTGGTGTTTATATCGCAGGAGGGAAAAAGGGACTTAATCAGACCATTAAAGCTCTTGTATACACATCAACTCCATCATTATTGCTTGGCTGGATACCAATTATTAATATCATTGCAGGAATGTGGTCATTGGTTCTCAATATAATAGGAATCCGTGAGTTTCATGAGATATCTACTGAAAGAGCGATCCTGGCAGTGCTGTTACCCCTGGCATTGCTGATACCACTTATTTTTATTCTTCTGCTCTTAGCGGTATTATCAGGGATGTACAGGGGATAACATACTATTTAGAAATCATGTCATTTAGAAAACAACTTATGATCGGCACAGTCACAGCGATTGTAGCAATGCTTCTCATATGGGGTGCATCATTGATCACAGTGGATAACCAGGGCAACATGGATGATAGCAGAGTGAATAACTTAACACAACCGGAAATTCAGACCCCAAAAAGCGCTCCTGAATCAGACAGCAGATTGAATGACCTGACCCAACCGGAAACAGGTAATATCACACTCCTTGAAAAGCAATTTCGAATGCCAGTCAGCCCCCCTGGTTCACGCTATATATGGGATGGTGATGCCGGAGGCGGTTCGACTTTCAATTTGACTCCCATGAATTTTGATGGATTCTATTACGACCTTGATAATAACGCAGGCAGCGAATCATTCATCATATCTCTGGGAAATCCCAGAGATAAATCTATACAAGAAAACGATCTGAAATATTCAACAGCTGTTTCAAATATTCCATTCAAATACAGGTCATTTGGTAATTATACCATGATAGGGTTCATGGGAGAAAGATATTTTACAGGATATACGGATGACTCGAAGTTTGCTCATTCACCAGTGAACCTGTTAAATCACAGGATGCTCCTTGGAATTTTGATGGACGAAAACGCAAACCATACATTGACTGCAGGAAGCGGTATGGCACTGAGCGATGGTTATGCCATCCTGGTCAACAGTGTGAATATCGATGAAAGAACAGTACAGATATCTCTTAACAAAAATGGCGAAGAGATAGATAGCAGATCAGTCAAAGCAGGAGAAACGTATGTTTATAATAAAGATATCAGGAAAGTAAAAACAATAAGCGGCTACCTGTATGACACGAATATATCTGTCGGCAATCTACCGATCATTGCAATAAATATAGATTCAGTGCTATCAAAAGGGAATTTCCCTGCCATCACCATTAATGGGATTTTCCAGTTATCGGATACAGCAAAGATAGATCTTGAATCCGGTGATCACGGATTAATGAAAATAACGAATTTTTCTGATAATGGAATATCAATGGTAAATGCGGTCTCATTAGAACTGCGCTACCCTTACAGCACTGAGTTTGAGCGACATTCAAGTGGAATAATGGGTGATATGGGACTGGAAATAGCAGATTCGGATATTCTGAGATTCAGCGCAGTAAAAGATTCTGTAGGATACGGGAACCATGAGCGTCGTGGCGCTGTATAGGATTCCTTTATGACCTAGATACTGGCATTTATTCTCAGAGACTTGAAATAACCAATATTTCGGGCAGATCCATACCAGTAAAGGGTCTCAAATATACAGCTTTCGTAACTGAGGTCCCTTTTGCTGTCAAAAAAAAAACAGGATTAAAACCTTCAGGTACCAGTGGTTCATATAAAGCGATAGGTTTTGGCACTGATAACTATGCAGTAATAAAAGGAAACAGCAGCCTGATTGCACAGATCCTTATAGATAATGGAACACATTATCTTGGGAAAAAAACCCTTGTTGATGGGGGGTCATGGCAATTGGGAGAAGGATACGCTCTGACTGTCAGGGCAATGGATCTGAGGGGATATCCAAGAAAAGCGCAGCTTGCGCTTAGCAGGAACGGAGTTGAACTTGAAAATATGTGGCTAGAAAGTGAAAATGTCTATACGTATACTATCCCGGGAGAGAACGGGATGCCAAAACTTGTCACATACCTTGATGCAGTATTCGCTGGCACCATGACAGATCTGATCCAGTTACGTTATACATGGTTCATATCTGATGATATCATTCAAATAAAAGTTGGTGACAGGTCAGGTGTTTTCAGGGTCACGAGCGTGGCATCCGATTTTATCGTATTGGAGAATGACAGAGAAATTGATTTGAGTCCTGGAAGCTGCATTAACCTTATAGGCAATCTTGGTTTTGTTGTAGCAGATTCTGAGGAACTCAGGTTTTATCCATCAGGAGGGAAAAAATGCGATCAGTCTGGATAATGCCAATACTGGTGATGATTTTTATTACAGCCAGCGCAAGTGCTATCCCTTTTGAAGAATGGAACAGGACATACAGGGATGCTTCTTTTAATGATGTCCTGGAGTTATCAGATGGGGGATATGTTCTTGCAGGATCTAAGACTTCAATTGGTCGCGGTTTGCTGGGTGCTTACCTGATAAAAACAGATTCGAATGGGAACGAAGAGTGGAATAAGCTGTTTGCTCATGGAACCTATGTATCTATAGTGGAAAAAACCATTGATGGTGGGTATATTTTGGGTGGACACAGGACTTTCATTGGAGATTATGGTTCAAAAGAAGTAGCTTTTGTAATTAAAACGGATTCTTCAGGCAATGAACAATGGAATCGAACGTTTGATGAAAACATTGATGAGTATTACCCTTTTTTCGGTGGAATTAATTCCATCCAGCAAACAAATGATGAAGGATATATAATTGCTGAAAGCAGGACATGGAACGATCTGAATTATGCGCGGATTTTCAAGCATGATCCAGCAGGGAACATAGAATGGGTGAGGGCATTTGAAAATAGTATACTACATTTTGTTCACCAGACACCCGATGATGCCTATATTCTATCAATTTCCCCCGGTAATTACATTGAAAGGTCTCCGGGAATAAAACTCAAAAAGTTTGATGTCGGATGGAATGAACTCTGGAACAGGACTTATAAGGGAATGTATGGGAGGCATAATATTAATGTTGAACTGACCGATGAAGGGGGGTATATAATTTCTGGAGAGGTGATGTCGGGTGATACCAATATTGACGCATTACTCATTAAAACCGATGCCAACGGCAATATGCTCTGGAACAAAACATTTGGCGGCACAGGAGATGATGGTTTTAACTCGATACAGACAACGGGAGATGGCGGATACATCCTTGCTGGCTATACAGGTGCCGATCATTCTGCTGATCTCTTGAATTTCTATTATGGTGATGCCTGGCTTCTCAAGGTTGATGCTGAAGGCAATAAACAGTGGGATATGGTATTCGGGAACCTGGAGATGAAGCAAATTCACTCTGTTCGGAAGACAAATGATGGTGGATACATATTTACAGGACGTTCTGGAAGCAATCCTTCAGGATCATGGGTCGTTAAGCTCACAAATGATACCGCTGTGCCTGATAATTCACCTGCCCGGGAAACGCAAAATAAGTTCACCATTTTATGGACAAAAATATACAATGATAGAGATGCGGTGTATGCACTTCGACAGGGAAAAGATGGCGGAATTGTTCTTACTGGTGTTAATTACACTAACAACCAGGCTTTCCTAATGAAAACAGATAATTCGGGGAAGGAATTATGGAACAATACCTTTAGCTGGAGAAACAATGAACGATCCTATATGAACCAGTTCAATTCCATTGATGAGACAATGGATGGCGGATATATCCTTGGCGGTATGACTGTTTATAATGCTTATGGAGTATATGATGCCTGGCTTGTGAAGACAGATCGTGAAGGCAAAGAGCTGTGGAACAGGACGATCGGAAGCAAGGATGCTAATGAACATATTTCTGTAGTGCGGGCACAGGATGATGGATATGTTGTGGCCATAAATGTCATCCCAAATAATTTCCAGGAAGTTCCCGAAGAATCGTGGTTCATAAAAACAGATTTGAAAGGAAACCAATTATGGATTAAAAGATTCAATGGAACGATCAAAGATTTCCGCCGTGACAGAGACCGCGGTTACATACTTACTACTTTTGAATTCGGGGGCTGGGGTTATAAGGACAATACAACTCCTCCCACTGGCTGGATCATCAGGACAGATGAATCTGGAAGCGAAATGTGGAAGAGGAGTTTTGGAGAATACCCATTCAGGATAGTTACGCCAAATTCAGTCCTCCAGACAGGTGATGGCGGTTATATTGTTGTGGGGGACTACTCTGATAACTTCGATCATATCCAGGATGCCTGGGTCAAAAGATATGATCAGACCGGAAATGAAACCTGGCGCAAAATAATAAAAAGTAGAAGCGGAGGCCTTGATCAAAGTTATCATTCGGTTGTGGAAACTGATGACGGGGGTTATATCATAGGGGGAAAGATCAATATGTACAGAACTACGGGAGTGGATGCAAATCTTATAAAGGTTGATTCCAGCGGAAATGAGCTGTGGAACATGACAGCAGGAGGAGACGGGAATCAGGTTGTTAATTCCATGCAGCAGACCTCCGACGGCGGGCTTATATTTGCAGGTTCGATGAGAAATCTGGACACAGAAGGGCGCATGAGCGCCATGGTTATGAAGGTTGGAAAGAGACAGGAAAATAATGCGAATACGAATCAATCCAATGAGTCACTTCCTGAGATAAGGAACAATTCTCAAAAACTTGCACCTTCTTCTGGATTCTTTATTGCTGTTTTATCCATTATTATACTATTCCTTCTAAAAAGACGGAGGTAGAACAAATATGTCATCTGCGCTGCATTTTTCTTGTGTTTGTGGCAAAAAGCGGATCGTGAACCCGTATATGTGGCCAGTTGGTCTTGCTATTTATTTCATCTTATTAAGTATGGATGGTTCAGCGCTTCTGGTTTCAGAATGTGGAGATACAAATTATGTTAGCGGCGATGCTGATCATATTGTGGAAGGAACAGTAGATAAAGTAGAAAGCAAACTGGTTAAAGATGGATACGGCTTCAATGGGGAATCTGTTTTTACTTATAATGATTTAAAAATTGAAAAATATATCAAGGGAAATCCACTTAAAGAAAATAGAGTTCAAATCATTACCCGTGGAGGAACTGCAGGAGGAATAAGTTCAAGGGCAGAAGACGAGCCGATCTTTATTGAAGGTACCTGGGTAAGAGTCTACCTCAGAGAAACAAATGGAAATTTTTCATTAGTCTGCGCCGATCATGGAGTTGAAGAGATTTTACCGCCTGATTTCATAGCTGGCGCTCCAGTCGAAATATGGAACAGGACATTTGGGGGAACAGGTCTTGATCAAGCGTACTCTGTTCAGCGAACATCGGATGGAGGTTTTATCCTTGCTGGCTCAAGATCCTTCAGGAATTTCGGTTATGAAGCATGGCTTATTAAGACAGATGGAAGCGGCAATCTGCACTGGATCAAACCATTTAGAGGATCCGGGATCTGTTCAGCTTACTCAGTGCTTATGACTCAAGACGGTGGTTTTGTGGTTTCTGGCTATACCTCGCCATACTGGTCAACCAATTCTGATGCATGGTTGATAAAGGTAGGCGGGGAAACAAATGGGACTTCAAATACTACAGATAGGAATATGAATGGAACAGCTTCAATAAGCCCGAACATGGGTCTTACAGCAGTTCAATCTGCAACCGAAAAAGTTCCTGCAGAAAAGGCAGCCGGGTTTGA
>JAPZAV010000057.1 GCA_027460465.1 Candidatus Methanoperedens sp.
TTAATTCTATGATATAAACTGGAGCGCCTTTGAATTTCCTTATTGTGCTTTCAAGCTTTCCTCTGCTCTCTGGAATTTTATTCAAGAAATCGCGCATTTTGTTTTAACCTCTCTTAAAGATAGCGTCCTTCTTTTCATATCAGTAAATTCATAGACTCTGATTACCCTTTCAGCTGTGGCTTTACAGAATCCACATCTATTGCAAAATCTTTCGCAGTTCATCCACTGTTTTATTACACCATCCAGATCCTTGTTCGGGATATAGAACATATCGCGCAGTTCACTCGGACAATCCAGGAGATCCATCAGGTTTCCATCATAAGACCTTGCTGAATAAGCTTTCATGCAATCAACGATCCATTTTATCGTGTTGGCACGACCTGACATTTTAAAATAATCTATACCCAGGTCTTCATACACGCCAAGGTCTTCAGGTCTTATCCATGGAGACTTGATGACCAGCTCAGGATACCTGACCCTGAATGACATGCACTTTTCATAATAGTAGTCGCTGAAAATATTGGGCTTGTTCCCGAGCCCTGTCATGTGAGAAAACAGATTGAAATGAAAATATCTGAATGGGCATTTGTACAGACATGCTTCATTTACGAGCAATCTCAATTCACAATCCACAACTTCCCTGATATTTTCCAGGATTTCAAAACTTCTATTTATATTTGTGTCCAGCGTGATGGCTTCTGCCCCAAGCTCTTCGAAATATTTTGCTCTTTCTGCAGAGTCCACATGCGATATTGTGGACACTACAACCTTCATATCAGGGAATTCTTTCGTGAGCATCTCTATCAGGTAAGGTTCTGCTACAGTCACACTGTCCACTCCAATTTCGTTCAGCTTTCCAAAATACCATTTGAACATGTTGTAGCCCTGCGAAGTCAGGTGCTGCCCACCCATGCAGGAAGGGTTCAAAGCAATGCCCATTTTCAATTTTTTCTCATGCAGGTATTGAGTCTGTTTTTCAATTTCATCCAGTTGCGGCGCGTGCAGAGTAACTCTCCCGCTTCCCAGCACCTCAGGTGTACCTGCCATATAGATTTCTTCGACATCCTTTGTAGCCTCTTTGCAGATCTCTTTCAATGCCAAAAAATGTCCTGGATGTGGTACTATTAGCTTCATTGTATCACTGCATTTTTTAAATCAAGCCCGGTTTATCACTGATTTTAGTCCTTTTTCACATAGTGCACCATATAACTTTCCATGCTGCACAAAAAAAGCCTGCGGTGATTTGTTAGGTGTGAAATAGATTCTTTAGAAATAAAATAGTAATGGGGAAAATTCTGATGTGCCCCTGCTTATCCATTCGCAATCGAGTCAGCCATCTGCACATCGTTCCTGAAGTTTATCTCATACCACTCATTGAAGTCATATTCTTTATTCTTAAGCCTCCATGCCTGTCTCTGCATATCCACATAATTGAAGCAATTGACCCATAACCTGCAGGGGCATTTTCTCTGTTTGCAGCCATTTTCTGTCATAATCATTATAATTATGATAACAATTAACATTATATTAATAGTATAAATGATTTTCGGTTTAATTCTGCAGAATTTAATGCTCCAGGTTGTATAAACGTTAAATTAATGGAACATGACAGCACTTGGGAGACCCGTGATCCCTTCAATACTTCATTCCTATCAAAAGCACATCGCTGAACGGAAAGCGGCTGGAATCCCTCCTCTGCCTTTAAATGCAGAACAGGTGAGAGCAATTTCTGAATTCGTCATAGATCCGCCCTCTGGAGAGGAAGAATTCATTTTAAAGCTCATAAGAGATCATGTGTCATCTGGCGTTGACCCTGCGGCGCTGGAAAAAGTAAAACTGCTGAAGAGCATTGCGTTTCGGGAGAAAGTTTCCAGGATTATCACTCCATTCGATGCAGTGAGAATGCTTGGAACGATGAAAGGGGGATATAATCTTGAAGTTCTGATAGAGCTGCTGGAAGATAAAGAACTGGGAGACGAAGCAGCAGATGCCCTCTCAGGAACAATCCTGATATTCGGGTTCTTTGACAGGATAAAAGAGCTATCAGAGACAAATCCCAATGCAATGAAGGTCATGAGAAGCTGGGCAGATGCAGAATGGTTCACTGAAGGCAGGAAATTTCCCGAATCACTGAAAGCCACGGTATTCAAAGTCCCTGGCGAGGCAAATACAGATGATCTCTCACCTGCAAAACATGCGGGAACCCGTGCTGATATTCCCCGGCATGCGCTATCCATGCTTGAGTCCCGTTATCCCGGGGCGCTACAGGAGCTCATGGAACTTAAGAAGAAAGGAAATCAGATCGCCTTTGCTGCAGACGTGGCAGGGACAGGGAGCAGCAGGAAGTCAGCTATGAATTCACTGATGTGGTGGATAGGCGAGGATATACCAGGGACGCCCAACAAACGCAGGGGAGGTGTGATCCTGGGAACCCAGATCGCCCCCATATTCTTTAACACTGCGCGCGACAGCGGCGCTCTTCCAGTCAGGTGCGATGTGTCAGGATTAAAGACAGGGATGGAGATCACACTGGATTTCGCATCAGGCAGAATCATGGATGAAAAAGAAGAGGTGATAACGAGGTTCAAGATTGAACCTGTGACCCTTCCGGACGAATACAGAGCAGGAGGAAGACTGCTCCTGATCATCGGGAAGGATCTGACATTGAAAGCCCAGCAGGCGCTTGGAGTGAGCTATGACCTCTTTCTCAAACCAAAAGAGCCGGAAGGTACGATACGCGGCTATACTCTTGCCCAGAAGATCGTTGGAAAAGCCTGTGGACTTGAGGGGGTTATGCCGGGTCAGGCATGCCTTCCAAAGATCACTACAGCAGGTTCACAGGACACCACAGGCCCGATGACAGCGGATGAAATAAAAGAACTCGCCTGCATCGAGTTCCAGGCTCCTCTCGTGATGCAGTCATTCTGTCATACTGCAGCCTATCCCACACCAGAGGACAGGATAATGCATAAAGAACTTGCACAGTTCTTCAGGGACAGAGGGGCAGTTGTGCTGAAACCTGGAGACGGGATAATCCATTCCTGGCTCAACCGCATGATACTCCCTGATACTGTCGGGACAGGAGGGGACAGCCATACACGATTTCCTATCGGGATCTCCTTCCCTGCAGGGAGCGGTCTTGTGGCATTCGCTTCTGCGCTTGGTTTTATGCCTCTTGATGTGCCGGAGAGCGTGCTTGTGAGGTTCAAAGGAAAACTCAAGAAAGGAATATTTTTACGCGACGTGGTCAATGCCGTCCCTTATTTCGCCCGCAGGTACGGGAAGCTCACGCTTGATAAAAAGAACAAGAAGAACATTTTCAATGGAAGAATCCTGGAAATGGAAGGCCTGCCTGAACTTACAGTTGAACAGGCATTTGAGCTCACAGATGCCTCAGCGGAACGCTCGGCAGAAGCCGCTGTTATTGCGCTATCACGCGAACAGGTCGTTAAATTCCTCAAAACAAATGTATCGATCCTGCGCTCGCTGTTAAACGAGGGCTACTCATCGATCGCACTTGAAAAGCGAATAAAGACGATGGAAGACTGGCTTGCCAACCCTGTATTGCTTGAAAGGGATGAAGATGCAGATTATGCTGATTTCGTTGAGATCGACCTCTCTGAGATTGATGAACCCCTGCTTGCCTGTCCAAACGACCCTGATTATATCAAATCCCTTTCAGAAGTTGCAGGTGAAAAAATCGATGAGGTCTTCATCGGTTCCTGCATGACAGACCTCGACCATTTCATTTCAGGTGCGAGAATACTTCGAAGAGAAGGAAGGATCGGATCAAAACTATGGATAGCACCCCCGACACGGCTTATAGAAAAAAGTCTGAAAGATAAAGGGGTATATGCTGTATTCAGTGAACTTGGTGCAAGGATGGAGATCCCGGGGTGCAGCCTGTGCATGGGCAACCAGGCAAGAGTGGCTGATGACGCCACTGTACTATCCACATCCACCCGCAACTTTGATAACCGGATTGGAAAAAACGCGAAAGTTTATCTGGGATCTGCAGAACTTGCTTCGATCACCGCAGCGCTTGGAAGGATACCATCGGTTGAGGAATATTTTCAATATGCTACATCATTTTAATCAGCATTAAAATAATGTTCATTATTATCATCTCAAACTATATATAACAGGATCAATACATTATAATTATGGTTATAATGGAATCCATAACGCTGAGCGGTGCTGCTTCTCACTGTGAATACAAAAATCAAAATATTTATGCAAAAAAGCAGAACACCGACTCTGGCAAAATGGATTTTTCCATTATCACAGATCATGCAATCCAGATTGCCGAAAAGCTTAATGCTTCTGCGATCATTACATTTTCAGAGGAAATCCCGAAGGTATCGACCAGAATTCCTTTGTTTGTTTTTTCAGGTCGAATATCTACGATGATGAATGAGATTACAAGGCAGATGGAGGAAACAGATAAAAGCATTTATGAAAAGATCGAGGAACGTGTACGGAGCGAAGTTAAAGATATCAGCGATGCATGTGTTATCGCTTTCATAAATGACCTTCTTGAAACTGGCGGTCTCATAGTGGGCATTATACGAATGATGGATAACGATTCCATAACAGTCTATGACCTCTCTACAAACAAGGTGATAAAAAAGCTCATGGAGTGCACTGAGAGAGTAGAGGCAAGGGTGCTGAGATCAGTTCTGAACATCGCACTTCAGATAGCATGCCAGGGACGCGAAGGAAAACCATTCGGAACTGCCTTTATAATCGGAGATTCGAATGAGGTCATGCGGCGTTCTCACCCACTCGTGCTCAACCCGTTCGAAGGTCAGCCCAACAGCTCCAATGTCGTCAGTCCTGAAAGCTGGGAGACCGTAAAGAGCTTTGCCCAGCTCGACGGGGTCTTCGTAATAACAGGAAAAGGAATAATCAGGGCGGCAGGCAGGTATCTGGATATCAGCGCTAAGGATGTTGCTATGGAAAAAGGGCTTGGGGGGAGGCACAATTCAGCCGCAGCCATCACGAGGGACACTGAAACCATAGCGGTCACAGTTTCTTCAAGCGGGGGAACGATTCGCGTATTTAAGGATGGTCTTGAAGTAGTAAAGATCGAGCCAGATATCATGCTGGTGCAGTAATGAAGTCATCGCTGATCCTCTGCGTTCTTGCGATCGTCCTTATCTCAGGCTGCATCACAACAGACATCCCGACCGGGAATGCAGAGGCATATGAACTTCCAGGACTTAACAATACCACTATTTTCTATCTCAACCTCTCATCAGTGCAGGTCGTTGATAATGTTATCAACGAGACCACGATCAGGTTCGTTCTCGAAGATGGAGGTGAGATGAGTTTCAGGAATCCTGTCGCCATAGACCATTCAGGGAAAAATGTCTCGTTCACAACATCAAAAGAACCAATTCTCGGTAAAAGTTACATCAAATTCAGTTTCGAATCACCATTCTCAGGTTTTGTGGCTTATACCCAGTCAGATGGACAGGATTTTAGCCGCATGCTTACGAAAAATGGCAGCGTTCGCGTGGTTCTGCCATTGAACTATACCACAGGCTCCAGGCTTTTTGGGATCGCGCAGCCGGAGCCTTATAATACCACGGTGGATGCGAAGGGACGCGATGTGCTTATCTGGGAAAACCCATACCCTGCGCATCAAAAAATCGAAGTGAAATATTATCATGAAAGCGCTCCTTACATATTGTTTTATATCGTAATTTTTCTTCTCTTCTGCGCTTTCGTGATATTCGGCTATTATTATTTCAGCCTGAGGTCTTTGAAGAAAAAATGGGAAATGGTAGAAAAGGGTTTGAAAAAGTAAATTCAGTTATCAATATATTCTATAAAGTGCAGCCCTGACCTCTTTTTGATCAACCTGTCCAGTGCCCCGGGCAAACCACGGAAATATCTCTGACCGAGCACGTTATTGATGACGATCATTTCTCCAATTTCAAATGGCTCTGGAAACAGGCGTCCATGCTCTATATCCTGCACCGGCAGGACCAGCTCACCCAGAGGGGATTTGGATGTAGCATCAGGCGATGCATCATCAAGCGGAACAACCGCAAAATATTTTTTTGTCATCAGAGGCTCGCCTCTTCCTTCCAATTTCGAGATCAGAACATTCTCATAAGGAATGATGTCCGTGTTCTCAGCGAGAGCTTCTCTGTTCACTCCGATCTGGTTCGGTTTCAGATCTTCGGACTGTCCGCCTATTATGGTAACATACCAGTTTTTGAGGGTCTCAACCGGGTAAGGAAAAAGGTCATTTTTCATAGATTATGTTTTATCCTTCATTACTTATAAATTTTAACCATGCATCTATCTCTTCAATGGCATTTTGAAGATCTGCAAAGCTTTTCCAGTGCGAGTAATCTGCAAATGCGCGCAGAGCCTCTTTTCTATTCTCTTCTGCGAGCTTCAGGTCAAGATGCACAAAGTCCATGGAACTGACAGGATTATAGCTGTCATGCTTCACGCTGTAGCTGATCTTATCCAGCTTTTCCTCAAGCTCTCTGATATCAATTTCTTCCCTGAGATATTTGCACAGCCATGCTCTTGCCAGAGCGAGATCGCCTGATTTCTTGATCCCGAAGTCATTGCAGGTATTGAGATCAGGTGCAGTGACCAGACCCGCCAGTGAGAAGACATTGGTTGAAAGATATTCCTCCAGAACCTTATGAACAGGGAAATGGGTTTCCACTTCGCCATAGAATCTGATGAGGTCATCCCTTCTGTTCAATCCTATTCTGCCCAGAGTTTCAACTGCAGCAAGAGGGCCAAGATAATCGCCGGGTACATCCTGGCTGTATCCCAGTTTCTTGAGGGTTGAAACGATCAATGCCCTGTTTGCCTCGAAAATACCGAGGGGATATGAAGCAAAGCTGAGAAGCTCTGCTCTCTGTTCCCGTGTTACATAATCGGATGAGTCAGCTATCAATTTCAAGAGATCAAAGCCCCACCGCCTGTCATCGATGAGGTGTGCGATCTCGTGAAGCATGACGCCTGTTTTCGCCTCTTCAGATGGAAAGCAGTCAAACGACAGGACAAGGTTAGGGGATGCAAACTCGAAAATAAAATACCTTCCCCATATAGAGGAGACCATCCTTATTCCCACCGGATGGCGGGAGATCCTCCAGATAGCCGGGTTGTATTCTATTCTGAGCTTCTCAGGGGATAAGAGGATTTTTGATGCTTCTTCAAAAGCAGAACTCCAGGCATTTTTTATCCTTGAAATAACCTCTGTGTCCTGCTTTTCTATGAAAGCGATGGCACTTTCCATGTCATTGAGCATAGCATATTCTTTTGATCGCCTCTTCTATTTCATATTTCGCCCGGAACTTGAGAAACTGAAGATCATGGATAGAAAAACAAGAACCGAAAGATATGATAAAAGAGTTCCTGCAATTATGCCGTATGCAGGATATAATGACCATACCATAAAGGAATAAAGCCCTGTCCCACCCAATCCTATTGGTGCGCTTTTTATTACCCCGTAGCTCATGTCCTTTCCATTTTTCATGTGCAGAAGAATGAGCACAGGGGTGATCGTCCCTGGAAATGATGAAAACAGTCCTCCCCAAATATATCCCGCAGAATCTCCCAGGATCACGATCGCGACAACCACGCTTCCTCCGAACAGTCCTCTTAGAAGGATGTCTCCTGCAGGAACTATTTTCAGTCTGGTTGTTTTTTTTTGTGCCTGCATCTTTTGAAAAATCAGGTAAAAGATAATGCAGGCGATCCACAGAGCAGAAAGTGATACCCAGCCGCTTAACACGGTGAACTGACCGGAGATCAAAATAAAAAGAATGTATCCCGTAAATCCAAGTAAAAGCCC
>JAPZAV010000058.1 GCA_027460465.1 Candidatus Methanoperedens sp.
CCAGATCAACCTCTCGAACCTCATCGGCATCCTGTGCCGGGGATGATATGATAGCACCAAAACAATCGGCAGAGAAGAATGACTCAGATTTTTCGTCATAGATGCCGATTGTAGTTGGATTGTCGAACAAGGGCGGCCTGACTGCGGTCAGCTTACGGTCACCAACGTTGATGCTATCGCCAGAATTTAGCCAGTAGACCCGATCCATGGGCACTTGCCATGCCGTGCTCATCCTCAACATGGCCAAGGCGTTCACTGCAAGGCGAGCCGCCGGTGCTGCCTCAAGAACCTTCCGAATGCTGCCGGTATGGTCTGCGTCATCATGGGTGAGCCACACCCACCTCAATTCCTGAGGATCGATAACCGACTCGAGCGCCTTCATGAAATCCTCACTATCCATTCCCATTCCTGTATCGACGAGGACAGGCTCTGTTGCCTTAATGACGAAGGCATTGACCGGAAGAAATCCCATGCCTGGGATTGGGAAGTGCGCGGGAAGAACCTCGATGTCCGGGGTCACTTGATGGGGCTTATCCATTGAAAGTCCCTCCTTTCATTGCTTTGGAAGAATTTAAATTGTGTTTCAAAAACAACCTGAGTGGTTCTTGTGCTATCGCAGGTTTCATAGTCTGCTCGAAAAAATAATTATCACTGTTACGACAGAAACTAACAACATCGATTTTTTTATACATGTAGTCACCCTATTTTAAATTGGTAAACATAACACATAAAAGTACCTATTCGAATTATGAGACTTTTTACCTTTTATTCTCTAACTGCTCAATATTAGTTGTAATGTCCACAGACATGCTGCCGTTAGTTATATAAGCAGCAAAAGATCACTTTTATAAAAAAACAGGTCAGTAACTATGAATTTGCCATACAATTGGGACTTTATTCAGGATAACATTCCTCCTGAGAAACTTCGTGGAGGAGTGGCATTCTGGAAACTATACGAAAGAAGAAATGATTGAAAGATACAGGATGTCGGAGCGAACTTTTCGAGACACAATAAAGAGATATGCCGATGCAAGAGAATTGGACGATTATAAGGATGAACTGCAGTCGCCCAAAAACCCGCACAGGAAATTTACTGATGAAGAATATCAGGAAGTTGTAAGAACATTTGATCGTACAAGGGAAGATGTGAATACGAGGTTTTTAAATTTCATGGAAGATATGCATGCCGATAAGAGGAACCTATCCCCACCAAAACTCAAGGCCCAAAAGAAGAAAATATGGGACGTTCGACCTGGAGTCAGAAAAATAAAAGCGATTCTGGATGAGTTATGGGCATCAGCGAAAAAAGCAAAAACAATAAGCAAAAGCTATGTTCATGATTTATTGAAGAAGTTCGAAAAATACCCAGAAAAGGTTAAAAAGGAAGAGCCAAAGGAATTCGCAAGACCATTGCAGCCAGGAAAATGCTTCAGTATAGACACTGCAACTTGCTATATAGGGGACAAAACGCAAGTCTATTTCCAGCCAGTTTTCGATGAGTTCAATAGCGAGCTTATTGCCCTTGTTGAAGGAACCGAAAATGATCGCAATCTGACCTTGAAAACAATCGAAGATTTATGTCGCATATATCCCGAAGCAGGATTTCAGTTACGCTCTGATGGTGGAAAAGAATTCAACAATAGTGCTGTGACTTCAGTTCATGAAAAGAAAGGTATCTCATGGGTAAAAGTTTCAAAACCATGGGACAATCCATTTGCAGAAAGAGGGATACGAACAATAAAATATGAATATTTGAATCAGGTATGGATAGGGAATTTAAGTGATTTCAAAATGCTTTCTGAGGTTATCAAATTGCATTACAATGAATATCGCCCTCATCAATCTTTTGATAATAAAACACCTGTTGAGGTCAGAATCGAGGCAACCAAACAAAAACAAAAGTACTTACATCCTAAAAAACAGGAGAATTGGAATGCTTTTTATTGGGCTATACCGGGTAGGACGAACGCGGCAGTATGTTAGCGGACACTACAATTAGTCAATGCTCCCACATCATCCGGTAAATTTCCTGACAGCTTTGAGATCATAGAGCCGTATCCGTGCCCATAATCAATTCCACAATTGTTATGTTGTTTTTAGTTATTCTTACGATGCACACAACCCCCTATCGTCTTCAGTCACAAACCCCGTACTTATGTACGAGGCCTGTAGCTAGCGTTTTTAGCATGATGTTCATCCTGTGTTTCAATATATTTGCTCACGACATCCCAGCCATTCCCAACGCTTCCATGGAAACAGCTTGGAGCCCACATATGCTCGCCGCACCACTGCTTGAATTCTTTCCTGAGGATTCTGCTCGTTCTTCCTTTCAACCTCCTGGCAATGAAACTCAAAGAATATTTCGGAGTGTATTTAAAGAATATGTGAACATGATCTGGATTTACAGCGATCTCGATTATCTCAATATCCATCTGCCTGTCGTGACGCAATTCTTTTCTATTCATATTACCACCATGGTCTTTCACAGGTCAATCTGCATATATGAATCCGGGGTAAGAGCAGGGTGAAACTATTCATACCTTCAAAAGTCAGTGCAGGGCTTCGATGTGGGGCGACTGCAAAGGACGCTGCAGGCTTTACTCACATGGCTTACCATTTCCTGCGAAGTCATCTGCACAGATGATATTTATAACATAATCATCCCCAACGGAGCTTGGGAAAACAGTAATGCACCAATTATCATTCAAAGAAAAATCCTGGTGAAATAATTTCGGGATACTACAGCTCAGGTCTCGATGGATAGAATTAATAACAGGTCATGACATTTAGGGCTAAAACAGGTAGACCAGAGGAAGAATGCCAAAAAGATCGGATATCAAGAAAGTACTGCTGATAGGCTCCGGACCGATAATGATAGGTCAGGCGGCAGAGTTTGATTTCTCGGGCAGCCAGGCATGCCGCTCCCTGCGCGAAGAGGGCATAAAGGTAGTGCTGGTGAACAGCAACCCCGCGACCATTATGACAGACCCTGATATGGCAGATGCGATCTATATCGAACCTCTTGAACCAGAGATAGTGGAGAAAATAATAGAAAGGGAAAAGCCTGACGGCATAATAGCAGGTCTGGGGGGACAGACAGGTCTGAATATAACCTCTGAACTCGCAGAGATGGGCGTACTGGACAGGTTCGGGGTCGAGCTCCTTGGAACTCCGCTTCAGGCAATCAGGGATTCGGAGGACCGCGATCTCTTCAAGCAAAAAATGATAAGCATCGGGGAAAAAGTCCCGCGCTCAAAAGCGGTGAATACACTTGAAGAAGCTCTGGCTCTGATCAAGGAACTTGGTCTTCCGCTGATCATACGCCCCGCATATACCCTTGGCGGATCTGGAGGCGGTATAGCCTATACAAGGGAACAGCTGCTTGAAATCACGGAGCGGGGACTGGAGCGCTCTCGAATACATCAGGTGCTGATAGAGGAGAGCATCATAGGCTGGAAGGAGTTCGAATACGAGGTCATGCGCGATAAGAACGATACCTGCATCGTTATTTGCAACATGGAGAACATAGACCCCATGGGCATACATACAGGTGAGTCCATCGTGGTCACCCCTTCACAGACCTTATCGGATTCAGACCACCAGAGATTGCGAAGCTCCTCAATAAAGATCATCAGGGCGCTCGGGATCGAAGGTGGATGCAACATCCAGTTCGCTGTACAGGGCGATGAAGTAAGGATCGTTGAAGTGAATCCAAGGGTCTCACGTTCCTCTGCTCTTGCATCAAAGGCAACAGGATATCCCATCGCCCGCGTGACAGCGAAGATCGCGATCGGTATGACGCTTGACGAGATCACCAACGATATCACAAAGAAGACACCTGCTTCTTTTGAGCCAACGATAGATTATGCTGTGGTCAAGATCCCGCGATGGCCTTTTGATAAATTCGTTACTGCTGACATGCATCTCACCACTGCAATGAAGAGCACAGGTGAGGTGATGGCGATAGGGAGGACGATAGAAGAGGCACTGGAGAAAGCCATCCGCTCTCTTGAAGCTGATATGTACTTCGGTTTCAAAGAGTGGAGCAACGATGAAATAAAGGATATCCTTCTCCATCCAACACATGAACGCCTGTTCGTGATCTATCAGGCGCTGCGTAACGGCACAGGGATGGACGAGATCTCCAGACTCACGAACATTGATCCATTCTTCATCAGGAAGATACAGAACATCATAGATACCGAGGACGCAATAAAGAACGACCTCTCAATAGAGAACCTGCGAAAAGCAAAGCGCAACGGCATAAGCGATGAGAGGATCGCATTTCTGTGCGGGAAAACGCGCGAAGAGATTAACGACATGAGAAGGCAAAACGGGATCATTCCGACCTACAAGATGGTTGATACCTGTGCTGCAGAATTCGCTGCTGCAACACCTTATTATTATTCAACGTACGAAGATCAATGCGAGGCATCGCCGGGCACAGGGAAAAAAGTGCTGATCATTGGCTCAGGTCCGATCCGCATCGGTCAGGGCATAGAGTTCGACTACTGCACTGTGCATGCGGTCACTGCGCTTCGCGAAGAAGGTATAGAGACGCATATAATCAATAACAATCCTGAGACAGTTTCCACAGACTATGATACCTCTGATAAACTTTTCTTTGAGCCCCTGACGCTCGAGGATGTCATGAACGCGATAGAAAGGGAACGTCCCTATGGCGTGATGGTGCAGTTCGGCGGGCAGACATCTGTGAACCTTGCCATCCCCCTGAAAAAAGAACTTGACAGAAGAACGGATCTGAATACGATCATACTTGGAACAACTCCTGATGATATGGACATAGCAGAGGACAGGGGACGCTTCAATGCAATGATGAAACAGATCGGGATACTGCAGCCAGAAGCAGGATGTGCATTGAATTACAGAGAGGCGTTCAAAGAAGCAGAAAGGATCGGTTATCCCGTGCTTGTCCGTCCCTCGTACGTGCTCGGCGGGAGAGCGATGGAGATCGTGTACGATGATAAGGACCTTGAACGATACCTGAAAGAGGCAGTAAAGGTTTCGAAGGAGCATCCCGTGCTCATTGACGATTTCCTTGATAATGCGATCGAGATCGATGTTGATGCCATATGCGACGGCAAAGATGTGCTGATAGGTGCCATAATGGAACACATCGAGGAGGCAGGGATACATTCAGGCGACTCTGCATGCGTCATACCGCCACAGTCCCTGAAGCCTGAGATACTCGCCATTGTTCGCGATTATGTGAAAAAGATAGCTCTTGCCCTCCGCGTCGTAGGAATAGTGAATATCCAGATGGCAACGAAGAACGGGAAGGTCTATGTGCTTGAGGCAAATCCCAGGTCGAGCCGCACCATACCTTTCGTGAGTAAGGCTTCGGGGATCCCGCTTGCAAAGATCGCTGCCAGGGTCATGGTCGGGCATACATTGAAAGAACTTGGGTACACAGGCGACCCTGTGACACGGCATGTCTCTGTCAAAGAAGTGCTGCTTCCTTTTGATAAGCTCCCCGGAGCAGACCCGGTGCTCGGTCCTGAGATGAAAAGCACGGGTGAGGTGATGGGAATAGATTATGATTTCGGGAGGGCTTTCTTCAAGGCTGAATGGGGTGCAGACAATGCACTTCCTCTTAACGGTACCGTTTTCCTTTCAATAAGGGACGATGATAAACCGCTCCTTTTGAAGGCAGCGAAAAAAATGCAGGACGCAGGTCTGCGTCTTTTAGGAACACGCGGAACTGCAGAGTTCCTGCAGAAAAACGGTATAAAAATAGAAGCCATTAACAAGGTCAGCGAAGGCAATCCAAATATCGTGGATCTCATCCATAAAAAGAAAGTTGATCTGATCATAAATACACCCAGAAGCAAGCAGACAGTAAAGGATGGGTACCAGATCAGGCGTGCAGCTGTTGATTTCAGCGTTCCCTATATTACAACCATACAGGCTGCACTTGCTGCAGCTGATGCCATCGAAGCAATGAAAAAGGGCAATATCACGATCAAGTCCATGGGCGAATACCAATGAATCCAGATGATTACAATGCATGGTTGCTCCTGGATTATCACCATCATGATGTAATTGGTCATGAGATCGAATTTATTTTCGTTTTTTTAAAGCACTGATATTTACTATTATAAGCTTTTAAGCTCATTAAAGAGATATTACATGGTTTTATAATATCTCATGCTTTTTTTTCCCAAAATAACTGATAATGAACAATAAAAACCCAAAGAAATTAAAAAAACTTGAGATATATTTATTTCCACTCAGGTTTAATTGATGATCGGTGAATCTTATGAAAAGGTGGTTAAATCAAGTATTTGACAAGAAAAATAAATCAATATTGCCAAGTACGATAATTACAATGGCAATAATAGCGATGCTGGTCATCTCAGGTCCGGCGCAGGCAGTACAGGTGACACTGAACGCGCAGGATCTTCAGGACAGGATAGTAGGAGAAACCGGTGTTTTTTATGTGAATGTGACCATAGGTTCCAATGAAAGAATTCCTATAACCAACATATCTGTGGAAGGACTTCCTGAAATAGATGGATCACCTGACGGTGTTCTGGTGTTCAAGGTGGGGGATTTCAGCAACGTTGGTGATCACAAGATAAAAGGTAATTACGATATCACATTGATCGAGCAGATCGGGTTTATGAGCGGTTATGGATATGGATATGGTTACGAAAATAATAATAACACGCCGCCATTTGCTGGATACGGCTATTCACATCAATTCTTCGGCTACGGATACGGTTATGGGGACAGCCCAGATAATTACACACAGCTCAAGTACATGGTCATTATGGATACTGATGGAGCTGATCCCGGTACATATAACGCAGTTGCAAAGGTCAATGCAGGAAATGATGTCAATGGTCAGAAAGTGGCGTTCCAGGGTTCCTTCAGTTTCACATTGAAAGAAGAAACGCCGGGTACTCCTGCGATAAAAGAGTTCTCTCCCTCTTCGCCAGTGAATGATACAGCGCCTGCTAAAGAGACATTCAGGATCAGAGTGAATCAGACAGTGAATGTGACATGGTACCTTGATGGAATGAAAAAGGGCGAGGACAAACTTGTAAAGAAATCGAACATCACCCTTAACACCGCGGATATTGGTGTACACAATGTCACAGCTGTTGCAGAGAATGCTAACGGCATGGCAGTGCAGAAATGGGTCTGGAATGTGAAATCGAGTCCAGAAGGCAAACTGTATGCCAGCGTAAAAATCACACCTGAAACGATCAAGCTCTCAAGCAAAGGAACGTTCACGGCATTCATAACCCTGCCAAAAGGTTTCGATGTGAGGGATATTGATGTCAGTAGCCTGATGTGCGAAGGCGCTCCTGCAGTGAAAGCCATGATCAGTAAGAAAGACGGCGGCACACTGATAGCGAAGTTCAACAGGCAGGATCTGGATGTTGATCCCGGAAATAGGGTCGTGCTCACAGTAAAAGGGAAACTTCTCGACGGTACCGAGTTTGAAGGAAGCGACACAGTAAATATCATAGACAAAGGCAAGAAAGAAGACGACAAGAAAAAGGATAAAGGAAAGAAAGAAAGCAACAATAACATCGGTGACATCAACATCATCAACAACAGCGGCACCGTCAATATAAACATATACAACATAAATTATTATGACGGCGACGACCACGATCATTCAAAAGAAATTGAAAGTGATGATGAAAATGACGAATAAGAGCTAATATTGGGATTTATTCCCAATCTCTTTTTTTTATTGATATCTTCTTTTTTCAAATATCTTTTTTTTAAACGATAGCTTAAAGTGCTGCACTGATAATTAGACCTCACCCCAGGGCGCGTGGCCTAGTCAGGATATAGCGGCAGCCTCCTATTATTTCTCAGGAGAGAGCTGTAGATCGGGGGTTCAAATCCCTCCGCGCCCGTATGCATTATCATATCATCCTTACAAAAGAATGCAATCTCAATTGCAGCTACTGCGGAGGAGGAAGCGATTCTCCCCCTAAGGAAATCCTTTATTCGATCACTGACCTGAAAAGGTTCCTTTCTCCTGATAATGCACCTGTCATCGGTTTCTATGGCGGCGAACCCCTTCTCAGGAAAGAAACGATGGAAAAGATCATGGATGATATCCAGGCGCGCTTCGTTGTCCAGACAAACGGGCTGCTTCTGGACAGTGTGGTACCCAGGCATCTGGAAAAACTCCATTCCATTCTGATCTCGATAGACGGAAAAAAGGAAACCACAGACATGAACCGTGCCGAAGGCGTATATGATAAAATAATTCAAAATATGAAACTAATAAAACGGCGAGGTTTTTCAGGCGATCTTGTTGCAAGGATGACAGTGCCTCAGGGCACGGATATCTTTGAAAACGTGCTGCATCTTGCTGAACTGAAAGATCCTGGTTTTGATCATATCCACTGGCAGCTTGGATTTGAGATGTTCTGGGAAAGCGGGCTGGATGGAGATAACGGACCTGAGGCATGGATCCATAGCTATAATGCAGGTATCTCATCGCTTGTGGAATGGTGGGTCAGGGAGATGGAACGTACAGGCAGGGTCACAGGACTTGTTCCTTTTATCGGTGTGATGAACTCCCTGCTTTCAGGCAAGCAATCGCGCCTTCGATGCGGCTCAGGGATTGATTTTTTTTCGATAATGCCAGACGGAAGGGTCTCTGCCTGCCCTGTATCCATTGATTTTGATTTTTCGATTCTGGGTTCGATCTTTGACTGCCCTCCTTTCTCGCTCTGCAGCAGGGTCACCGTCGGAGAGCCGTGTTTATCATGCGAGATCTTCAAAATCTGCGGGGGGAGGTGTCTTTTTGTGAACCGTGCCCAGGATATGCTCAGGAAGAATGGATATGAGCTGATCTGTTCAACTGTCAGGCATCTCGTGAAGGAACTGAAGGCTGCTTTGCCGCGGATTCAGGCGATGATCAGGGAAGGGAAAATTGAACTGAGGGAATTCAACTATCCTGAATTCAATAATGGATGCGAGATCATCCCTTGAATAAAAAAGTATTTCTAAGGCATCACCGATGCATTTATCGAGATTTATTCAATTGATTATATGAACTTTAACAGATTAACTTATGGATTATAGCAATTACCTGACTTATTTTCGAAGCACATGCAGCGATATTAATATATCAAGTGCAGATCCTATTATTGAGTATGGCATCGAGGAGGGATTTCCTTAAATTGCTTGCAGCATCATTCTTTTCCATAATTTCTGGCATGGGAAAAATATCTGAATCAAAAGTATATATCATAAAAACCACAGACAGGAGAAATGGAATAAAAGAGCTATTGAATAAATTTGAGCCTTTAAGTTTATCAGGAAAGAAGGTGGCGCTCAAGGCGAACTACAATAGCTCTGATCCATTTCCTGCTTCCACGCACATAGATACACTTGCGGCAATAGTTGATGAGCTCAAACAGAGAAATGCAGGCGTGGTCCTGGCAGAAAGAAGCGGTATGGGGGACACAGAGAGCGTGCTTCTGGATCTTGGAGTCATGGAACATTCCAGAAAGCAGGGATATGATGTCGTGATACTTGATGAACTGAAGAGCAGCGAATGGGTAAGATACGAAGGAAACCACTGGATCCGGGGATTTCTATTCCCGCAGGTCTTTAAAGAGGCGGATGCAATAGTGCAGACCTGCTGCCTTAAGACCCACAGGTTCGGAGGGCATTTTACAATGTCGCTCAAGAACAGCGTGGGCATGGTGGCAAAATATGTTCGGGAAGAGGGTTACAATTATATGTCAGAGCTTCACTCCTCAAGGTATCAGAGGCTGATGATAGCAGAGATCAATGCCGTCTATCATCCAGAGTTCGTGATCATGGATGGAATAAAAGGTTTCTCAAGCGGCGGACCTGATAGAGGGACGCTAATAGAACCAGGGATCTTGCTTGCAAGCAAGGACAGGGTGGCGCTGGATGCTGTGGGGGTTGCCGTACTCCGGATATTCGGGACCACGAATGAGGTCTCAATGGGCGGAATATTCAGGCAGGAACAGATAATCCTGAAGCGCAGGATATCTGCCTTCAGATACAGAGTAAGTTAAAAGAGCATACCCTGTAGTTTTCCATCTTTTTGAGAAATAACTTCATGGCTTTAAGAGCCAGAAAACTTTTATAGAATCAGTATGGTTATTATAATAATAATGAAAATCCATGGATTCCGCTTTACCGATCTCAAGATCATCCATCGCATCCAGGGTCAGGATAGATCCAGGAAAGGAACAGGATTCATTGGCAGTGAACGCGGGCAGCTTGCTGTGGATTATATAGCAGGCATGAGCATATTCCTTCTGA
>JAPZAV010000059.1 GCA_027460465.1 Candidatus Methanoperedens sp.
TATCGTAATCGTTGCTGATGTCTTGGCTTTTGTTTTTAGAGACACAAACAAGAATGGAAGCCAAGAACATCAATTTTTCGACTGAAAAATAAGCCGCAGGTTTGGGGTAGATGTTTATACTTTCCTATACGTTGAAAAATATATGAACCGCAGATAAAATCATCAATACTCAAGCTGAAAATGTTTCAGAGTATGGTGATATAAGGCTGGCGACATGAGCGAACTGAAAGCTCTATCCACGACTTCGCTCAATGCCGGATGGATATGCATTCCCTGCCGTACCGGATCTGCACTCTGATCATGGGTGTACATGAGATTCACGATCTCCTGTACAAGAATTGAGGCATAAGGACCGATTATATGGGCCCCCAGGATTCTGTTTGAGTCTTTTTCAACGATTACCTTTACAAAGAATTCTTTCACTTCCATTGCATCGCCCTTGGCAGTATCCTGATACCTGTAAAAGCCGATCAATACATTTTTTTCTCCATACCTTTCAATTGCCTCGTTTTCTTTCATTCCTGCCGCTGCTATCTCAGGATATGAGAAGATCGCATACGGGACTGCATGATAGTCTGCCTTAACCTTTTTTTTCAGCAGTGCATTATAATAAGCTACAATGGATTCATAGTTTGCCACATGCTTGAAGAGATATTTCCCATTCGCATCTCCAAATGCCCAGACATTGGGCTGTGAGGTCTCAAAATATTCATTCACGACGATCCATCCTTCAGCATCGGTTTTTATCCCTCCCTTCTCAGGGTGCAGTATATCTGTGTTCGGACCCCTTCCGGTAGCAACGAGGATCTCATCTGCGATCACATTGACCTCATTACCTGAAATTCTATCCCGCGCTATGATCTTTTTCTTTCCCCCGCCAACCACCTCGATGACCTCATGATTCGTAAGGATATCCATATGCCCCGACATCTCTCTCATAGCCAGTGCTGAGACCTCTGGTTCCTCGTCTGGCAGGAACCTGGGATTTCTTCCAATGATTGTCACCTTTGAACCCATTGCTGAGAAGAAATGGGCATACTCAGCTGCAATGAACCCGCCTCCTATGATGCCGATACTTTCCGGAAGCTCAGTCATTTTCAGCACCGTATCGCTTGTAAGATATCCCGCATCATTCAATCCCTTTATCTGCGGTATCATGGGTTTTGAACCTGTGCAGAGGAATATCAGTTTTGAGGTAATGGTCTCACTACCCACCCTCATTGTGTAAGGAGCAACGAATTCTGCGATTTCATTATAATAGTCAATATCAGCTCCGCTGGACAGCCCTTCGCGTATCATGTTGATTTCTTCTGATATTTTTCTCCTCATCCTTTCCATTACCCATTTGAAATCAATGTTTTTTATTTCCACGTCAATACCGAATTTCGCTGCTGTCTCTATGGTCCTGATGAGCTCTGCAGGATAGAGGAGCAATTTGGACGGGATGCATCCGCGTGTGAGGCATATGCCGCCAGGTTCATCTTTATCAATGATCGCGATCTTCATTTCCGGAGCCCTGCTCTGTATTTCACTGACAAAATTCATTGCAGAACCTGTTCCTATCACAATTGCATAGTATTCTTTCATCGTCTAACCTCTTTGAGAAGAATATTCTCATTTATATCTTCAAGTGTATTGCACGAAGTCATGATCATTGCAATTCTTATATCGTTCTTCATGAACTCAAGCACCCTCTTTACCCCCTCGACCCCGCTTGAAACCGCCTCCCTTGCAAGAGGTCTTCCTGCCAGCACGAAATCAGCTCCAAGAGCCAGCATTTTCACAGCATCAAAACCTGTCCTCACCCCGCCATCGGCAGTGATCAAGACCTTATCGCTTGCTTCTTTCACTGCTTTTGCGATCTCAGGCAGCACTTCTGCAACCCCCGGACCCGAATCCATGACCCTGCCCCCATGATTGGAAACCCCTATCACATCTGCCCCTGCTTCAACTGCTGCAAGAGCATCCTCGATGCACATTATGCCTTTGATTATGAACGGAAGTCCTGTTGATTCTCTCAGCTCTCTCAGTTCATCGAATGTCTTTCTGAAAACCGGCTTTCCCGCAAGTGCAAAATTTACAGAACCTGCGCCATCTATATCCACTCCGACAGCAACTGCGTTCTCTTTCTCTGATTGTTTTATCAGATCAATTAGCACTTTCTGGGACTGAGGCTTGAAAATATTGACACCATGACCCTGGACTCTTTTGATCGCAAGTATGGCAGGGTGGATCACGTAATCTCTGGATGTATTGCCTGTGAACCCGATGGTACCTGCAAGTTTGCAGCCTGAGAGGATGGTGTAAGCAAAATCCTCTTCGGTCACGTTGCTCACGTAGCTCAAACCGCTCATTGGAGCCCCGAGCACAGGCATGTCTATGGTTTTCCCCAGAAACGTGGTCGCAATAACAGGATCATCGTGCTTTGTTATCAACCTCTCTCTTAAGCTGTATTGTGAGAGCGCTTTCAGATTGGCAAGATAAGTCAGCCCCTGACCTATGCCCCTTAGCCCGAGCGGTACTCCGTATTCCTGTTTTAATTCAGGTACTGTCTCTAGATTATCTACACCGACAAGGATACCCTTTTTTACTTCCTTTTTTTCTGTGAAATTTATGTACGCTTTTGCTTTTTGCCAGTATTCCTCTTCTGAGATCTGAACAAACCTGTCTTTGTTCGCACCGCACACAGGACACCTCCAGGATTCAGGGAAGTCTGAGAGCTTTGTGTTCGGTTCTATTCCAGTGGCAGGATCGCCTCTCTCGTCGTCATAAACATAGATATTGCAGACCGTGCAGAGCCATTTAGCCATGCTGTTTTGATTACATTCCTGCCAGCTCTTTGCCCGAACCTTTGAGGCAGTAATAATCCCATCTCAGAGCCATGTTCTTCTGGACAGGACAGCCTGGACAAACGCAGCCTTTCTCTTTTTTTATGATACTGCTTTTCCCGGTCGCGCAGAACAGCAGTTTTTTCTCCCCTGTATTGACATAGGTAGGGCACTTGGTGCAGATGCACAATTTTTTGAGTTCTGCTGTTTTTGCCTCCATCTCTTTAGAAGACATACCTGCCATGGCTTCCATATGCTGTTCAAAAGTCTTTGTTTGAGTTCCTTTTTGCATAATTAAACCCCTTTATCAATGAAATATTGAAGTTATTCATATATAGCTATTGTTCTTATTGGGTGTATTTTCTATCTTCTGTATCTTCCCATGAGCTCGCCTTTTGCCAGTATATGCCCTTTCATTGCTCCATCGACCTGTTTCCTGCCTGTTCCCGGCTTCAGGTCAAGTTTTGTATCAAGGGCGTAAATCCGGAAATAATACCTGTGGGTTCCTGATGGTGGACACGGCCCGCCGTAGCCAACTCTTCCAAAATCCGTCATTCCATGCCTGCTTCCATCGCTCAGGGTTTCATTTCCAGGCACAGCTCCGGGCAGTTTTTGGGTACCTGGAGGGATATTGAACAGCACCCAGTGAACCCATGTCCCGGCTGGAGCATCGGGGTCGTCCATGATCAAAGCGATGCTCTTTGTACCTTCCGGTATTCCGCTCCATGATAGAGCGGGAGATACATCACTGCCGTCACAGGTATATTCGACCGGGATGTTCCCTCCTTCCTTGAATGCTTCAGTCGAGACTATAATACTCTGCATTTTGTTTACCTCCTCTAAATTTTCTTTGTTATCCTTTATGGTACATCCTGAGATTACCACAAGAAGAGAAATCGCCAGTAAGAGCTTCAAGCTCATTCCATTCTCCCAATACTTTTTTGGTGTTATGTCATAATATAGTTTTCTACAGGGCGAACGCTTTCTGGAACGTCACTCCCTGAGCGAAAGGTTTATCTAAAATCAGTTTTAACTTTGTTATGAGATAGGGAAAGTATTCGAAATTCTTTCTCAGTTATAAAAGTGGGATAAATATGCCAAAAGTAGTCGTAGTATATCTAAGCACATCGGGTAATACAAAAGCCATGGCAGAAGCCATTGTAGAAGGTGTGAAAGAAAGGAATGTTGAAGGACATGCTGTGAATTTCCATGAAGCAAGGATAGAAGATCTGCAGGATGCGGATGCAATTGCACTGGGTTCTTCGACCTTCTATTACAAGATGCTTCCTCCTATGGAGAAATTCATTGAAAGCCTCGCCAAAGCGAATGTGAAAGCAAAAGTTGGAGCAGCTTTCGGTTCTTATGGATGGAGCGGTGAGGCTCCTGTGATGATAGCAGAGAAGATGCGCGAGATCGGAATAAATGTGATCGATCCGGTACTCAGGCTCCAGTACCAGCCCACAGACAAAGACCTTGAAGAGTGCAAGAGGCTCGGGAAGGATATTGCCAATAAAATAAAACCAGCCAAAAAAGAAAAGATGTAATCGAGCCTGATCACGGATAGTTCCTGTCAGGATATGTGTGGCAGTAGTCGCAGTTCCTCTGTTTGGGCGGCAATCCATAACTGCCTGTTGCGCCGTCGTAGAGCGTTGCATCATGACAGACAGTGCAGTCAGTGATATTCACTACAGAGCCGCTCACACCAGGGATTGAATAAGCCCATGGATTGGCGATGATATTGTGCCTTTCCATGCTGTTTTTTGGATCCTGCTGCACTGCATGGCAGTCCTCGCATGACTTCCTTGCTGCGATGTTGTTATGACCTTTTGTATGGCAGTCTTCGCATTCAAGAGCTCCGTGCGGGCTTTTGGTGTACATGCTCTCGTTCACATACCTGGTCGCAGCATTGCTGCTCGTCATGGAATCAATGGAAAAATGGCAGTCCTTGCACGTGCCTGTGCTCAAATTATGCATCATTTCAGCGATCATGTTGATGGAAGAGTTGCCGTGGCATCCCCTGCAGACAGGATCGCTATTATCAGGTGTCAGAGAGTGAATGTAATAACCTTCCGTGCCTGCTGGCGCATATACCGGATGGTTTGTGATCTCGGGAGGTACTGAGAGATTCTCCGCCGCAAAAGTGCTTATCATATCTGCGTAGCCTTTCCCATCGCTTGCGTACCCCTGATAATGGCAGCCAGAACACCAGGTGCTGGTGCTGGTTATCATCGAGTTCACTGTATTGCTGCCTTTCCAGTTCGCGGGTCTTCCAAGAGCGGTAGCATTGTGCTTTGTATTTCCATGGCAGTAATAACACATGCTCTGCTGGCTGGTATTTATCCAGTAAGGGTCTGTCCTGTTCCATATAGAACCGTTCGATGATCTATCGCTGTGCTGAACAGGAGATGGGACTCTGGAGGCATTGCTGAAGCTCCCAAGACCTGGTCCCTGATGGCATGAAGGACAGCTTACTGCGCTCGTTTTGGTCTTATTCCAGCCGCCGTCCTGCTGTAGATACTGCACAGGGTGAATATCACCTGTTGTATTGAGATGGCAGTTCGTGCAATCAATAACATTATTGTGCTTTTCTTTATAGCCTGTAGTTGAACCTGTATAATTGGTCGCCCCTGTCTCATTCTTCCCGTGGCAGTCAAGGCAGAATGCGGAACTGGGCAGCGTTATTGAGGGTCTGGTCAATGTCCTGTCATGTATCAGTCCTGAGTTGTGGCAATCTGCAGACGTGCAGTCAGGACTTGAGTTGTAACTGCTGTGGTTTGAAATATTGCTGCTGTTCACAGGATCTGCCATGGCAAATCTGAATACCGTGGTGGTATTCTGGTGGCAGTAACTGCAGTCCGTGGAGTTATCTTTCCTCAGATCCAGCCCTGGCTTTCCATAATGGGAGGCAAGAGAACTGTTTGAACTGTAACCATCGCCTTCATAATAGCTCACCTTCATTTCTGTAAGATTATGACATCCAAGACATGAGGAAAGATTGTTCGTTGCATTGGCTGTCTTTATCACTGAGCCGTTGATGAAATGCTCGCTCACATCCGGAGCACTGCCCACATTCGCATACGGTTTTCCTGTCAGGTTATGACAGTCATAGCATTTGTACCCATTGCTCCCTGATGACCTGTCTCCCATGTCCCCTGGTTCCGATCCGTTTGAAGTATGACAGCCCCAGCATTTCTTGTTCTCAGCTGATACCCCGGTTGAATTGGTGGCGTTCTTATTGAGACCCGCATGAACGCCTTTATTCATGTCTGAATTGTTTATCTTGCGGTTCGCTCCTGTGCCGCCAATATCATGACAGCTTATGCAGTTCGCGTCCCCACCTGCGCCTATCGCCACGCTGTGCATGAAATCAGTGATCGTGGATGATGGCTTTGAGGCGATCAGTCCTCCGTGGCAGCTTCTGCATGCAGGATCATCCTTGCTTCCGCCATGGAAAAAATACGAAGTACCATCGCTCGCCTTTGAAGGTGCGAATGATGCATTGCCTGTGATCTCAGGCGGCACTGCTCTATTATCACCCATGAATGTCGAGACCATGGTGGAGTAGCCAGCAGCGTTCTGCCAGTGGCATTGCTGACACCATGTACCGCTTATCGAACCGTTCACCATATTACCGCTGCTGAATAAAGACGGTCTGCCCAGTGCATCTTTCTTGTGCATGGTCTCGCCATGGCAGTATTTGCACATTGCTATCTGGGAGGTGTTGCTCCAGTATGGATTCGTGGAATTCCATTTGCTGCCGTTCCTGATATCATCACTGTGCATTACCGCAACCTGAGGAGGATTCCTGCCGGCCTGAGAGCCTGCCCTGGGCTGCGACTTGAGCGAGGTGTAGAACGAGGAATTCTGGTGGCAGCTGGTGCAGCTGCCCCTGGCTGGATTTGGATTGTTTTTATTCAGGGTTATGTACGTGGCGTTCTGGGCAAATACCTTTATCGCATGTACGTCGTCGCTGTGGCACAGGGTGCAGTTCACGCTGCTGTTGTGCAGTTTATAGCTTGTGTGGCATGTGGTGCATTGCGTGCTCTCGGTATTTGAATTCCTTATGAAGCGCTGGGTTTCATCAGGCTTTGTGATATTGTGCATCGGGCCGTGGCATATAAAACAGGGCACCGTTGAGTTAGGAGTGTGGAAGGTGGCATTGAACGATGAGCCGTTATTAACGGAATAAAGGCTCACTGCTGACGCAATGGTTGAGCTGCTCAGAGTTGATTTACTTGAGATATCCGCCCTGCTCACATGGCAATTTGAGTTATAGCATGAATAAATAACCATGTTCGTATTATGCTGATATGTGCCGGTATTATATGCGCCATGACAGCTTGCATTGTCGCAACGTATGGTTCTGTGAACATCAGGCGGAGTATTCAGATGGTTGGGATCCGGATTTGTGGGATTCGTATCTCCGGGTTTTCCATCAAATGATTGGTGGCAGAAAGTACAATTTGTGCTCGATGCAAAGTGAACATCTCTGTCCGCTGTTGTGGGGTCCCTGCCAGAGAGGTATGGTGAATTAGCGCTGACAGAGCCACCTGGCGGATCTTTAGTGCCATGGTTTCTATCGCATGTCCCTGAATTATATGAGCATCCCCACCAGTTATAAATGAAGCTCGTGTTCTTATAAAGACTTCCACTGGTTGCTCTGATCGTCCAGTTTCCATAATAGTTCCTTGAATTCATATCATAGCTGAAGTTGGCCAGGCCCAATGAGTTCGTAGTGTCCTTTACAGTGGCTAAAGCGGCTCCGTCGGGCCTGTATATTGTAAAGTTTATGACTTTTCCAGAAACTGGTGTTCCGCTGTTATCTATGTAAAGTGCTGTTGCATTTATTCTGGTATTTTTCCCGCTCCAGTAATCCCAGGTATTAAAGTCAGGCTGACGCGGAAGCGCAAACCCTGGCCCCACATTAGCTCCTGTCGGTTTTCTCGGGTCATCCAG
>JAPZAV010000060.1 GCA_027460465.1 Candidatus Methanoperedens sp.
GCAGCATCACGATAATGCAGGAGGGAGCAGGAAGTTATCTGTTGTGGCTGTGGGGCATACTATGGCGGTCAAGGAACAGCGTTACGAAAAGGTGGGGGAGGAGCAGGTTAATGAGAGCTGCAGGAGGTTTCATGCTGCTTTTGTGGAGAATTGGTAGTTCCAACGGTATTTACATTGGCAAATTGAACGCTTGGAGTGCATTTTTGCACGAATGGCCGTGATACCCTGATCAGCATACAATTGCGGTTTTATTATAGAATGGCTGGAATACAATGGCAATAGGAACGAAATAACTTAATGAAATTTATAAGAGACTTTTGTTTTGATAAGCAAGATAATATATTCTAGAAACACTTCTGTAGTTATGGGAAAATTCAAAGGGAGGTGATATAAATGACAAAGTTTCTAACACTGTGGGAATTGGACAGAACCAGAATCCCTGACAGTCCTGAAGAACAACTGCAATATTATACCATGTTGCAGAATATGATTAAGGAGGATATGAAAAATGGCAGGACTCGGGAGTTCGGAGCGTTTGTTGGCGGGTTTAAGGGTTTCGTCATCCGCGAGGGAACTGAGCAAGAGATATATATGGAAATATCGAAGTATGCCAAATTCACCAATTATAAGACGTACCCATTTTTGGATATTAGCCAGTTAGAGGAAATGCTCAAAGCCCAATCGTAAAGTTGAAAATTGTCTGCTGCTGTTTTGGGATCTCCTCTTTCCTTTTTTTTGTGTAGTCCCATAATTCTTTCGTGTCTGAGCATTAGCAAAAACTTTGTGTAATCTCAGCTTTACGCAGCGGGTGAGAGGTTGTGGACGAAGAGGAAAGGGAAAGACCATACCTAACATCGCTCAATTTTTTCGTGCGCCCAGAGATAAAGTTCCAGGCTCATTCTGAAATCTCCTGTTGATAGTTTATTAATTGTTTCTAAAGCAAGTTCTCGTGTTATTTTCTTTGTTTTCACAGCAGCAACAATAAGCCCGATTAAACCTGTGAACTTTATCCCTTTTGACTCAGCAAATCTCCTCGCATTTGCCTCATCAAGCACGAGCCGATCGTCAGCTTCTGCTGCAAGGAATAAACTCGCTTCGCCAGCATCCATGCCATATTTCCTGAACTCTTCTGGATTTCCTTTATGATCAATAATATTGATCCAGCTATTGAGAGCTTTCCTAAAAACCTCTTTCTCCGGGGAATCTTCCCTGAGAATCTCATCCATAATTACTGCAGTAACAAACACTTCCTTGAAGATAATCTCAAGTATGTTGAGTTTGCCTATTTTTGCAAGAGCGATAAGAGTAGATGAATCAACCAGTACGCGCATTTTATATCACTCATTTCATAGCCAGCTTTCTGCCTCTCTTACATCTTTTTCGCTCTCTTCTATACTTTGTTTAAAAAAGGGAATGCCTCTTTGAGCAAGGTATCTTGCCATCTGCTGTATAGAAACTCCAGAAAACTCTGCAGCTCTGCATAAAGAAAATTCATCATCAATGTACTTCTCCATGGCAATTTTCATACGAAGCTCTCTGATGCCCCCTTCTATTACCCTTCGCATAACTTCTGATCTGGACGAGCTGAGCATCTGCGCAAGCTCATTCAAATCTTTCATATTTTTTTCATCAATTCTTATCTGCAGGCTTTCCATGATATTACATTGTAATTAAATGTAATTAACTTTTTGATAAAAAGTCTTCTTGCCCTGCTGGATAGCTACTCCTTGAAACCTGAAACGATGAAAAAACCAACTTAATATTTTCAAGGAAAGGTATTACGAAATCATTAAGTACACCTGGATACACACTTATAATACCCGAATTCAGGTGTATAATGAATACAGTTAGAACCAACATAACATTGCCTCTTGAAATTGCAGACATGTTAAAAAATGTGAAGAACAAATCCAGCTTTATCGCCGAAGCAATCAGAGAAAAGATCGAAAAAGAAGAAAAGGCACGGCTATTAAAAGAATTAACTGAAGGATACAGGGCAAGAAAATCCGAGGATAAACAGCTCTCTCTTGAGTGGGATACAACCGCAGGCGATGGAATTGATTAGAAGAGGCGACATTTATTGGATCAAATTTGATCCAATCGAAGGGTCTGAGATCGGAAAAACAAGACCTGCAGTTATAATCTCAAACAACATTAACAATGAGTTAGCAGATACAGTTACTGTTATTCCCATTACTTCAAGCGTGGGAAAGGTATATCCTTTTGAAGTCTTTTTACCAGCAGGAATTGCAGACTTGCCAGAGGATTCCAAAGCAAAAACAAACCAAATAAGAACTATTGATGAAAAGAGAATTAAAAATCTCGTCGGGACAATACCTGACCACATATTAAGAGAAATTGAAAAAGCTGCAAAGATCCACCTTGATCTTAAGTAAAAAATACAGAAAGAACCTATTCGATCAGTACCACATCCACTTCTTCTCCTGCATTCAATCCTTCAATATTCTCAGGAATGATCACAAACCCATCAGCCTTTGAGACAGAACTCAATATACCTGCGCCCGATACTGCAAGCGGGACTGCTCTGCCGTTATCTATCTTTACACGGACAAAAGTTTTATACCCGGTTCTTGATGGTATTTTCTCTGCCAGGACCGCACTTATAACCCTGTCAGGATCGTCAGGCAAATTTCCAAGTTTCCTGAGCCCGGGG
Organism: Candidatus Methanoperedens sp.; assembly: GCA_027460465.1. Taxonomy (GTDB): domain Archaea; phylum Halobacteriota; class Methanosarcinia; order Methanosarcinales; family Methanoperedenaceae; genus Methanoperedens. The sequence goes on from JAPZAV010000060.1 coordinate 2,675, forward strand.
CGTGCAAAATAGAAGAGCGCAACGATACCTGCAACAGGATACCCGGGCATGCACACCACGGGTTTTCCTCTGATAATGCCAAGAGCCGTGGGTTTGCCAGGACTGATGCCCACGCCGTGAGCAATTAACTTTCCCATCTCTTTAACAACTCCTGGAACATAGTCCCTTTTTCCAACCGAAGTCCCGCCGCTGATTATGATCATGTCGGCATCCAGATTTGAATCAATGGCATCTTTTATCTTTTCAGGATCGTCGGTCACGATATCATGGAGCTTCGTAATTCCACCCCATTTTTTGATATACAGATCCGCCATCAACCCGTTTGTCTCATATACTTCGCCCATTTTGAGTTCTCTTATCCCTCTGTGTACTAGTTCCTCCCCGGTCGGGATTATTGCCACAGCAGGTCTCCTGAAGACTCTGATGCTATCAATACCAAGCGAAGCAAGAACAGCGATATCGCAGGGACGAAGCTTATGACCATTTTTGATTATAGTTTCACCTTTCTCGATATCCTCCCCGATCTCTCCCACGTTCCTGAAAGGATGTATCTGAGCAAAGATCTCAACAGTATCACCATGCACAGCCGCATCTTCCAGCATTACCACAGCATCTGCGCCTTCAGGAACAGGTGAGCCTGTATGCACCCTCATGCAAACCCCCTTTTCCATGTTCTTCCCCAATTTGAGAGCTACAGGCGCATCCCTCCCAGCTCCAAGGGTATCTGATGCCCTTACAGCAAAGCCGTCCATTGCAGCTCGCCTGTAGTGCGGCACGTCCGTATCTGCCACGATATCTTCTGCGATAACCCTGCCATCGCATTCTTCGATCCTCAGGATCTCCGTACCATGAATGGATCCGATCTCTTTTAAAAATAATCGCTTTGCCTCTTCAGCATTTGTTCTTTTTCTGAACATCATCCACCTGATACAGGAGGGAATATCGCGATCTCGTCATTCTGATGCAGACGCATTTCCAGTCCATCTGATTCAAGAACGTTTATTCCATTCAGAAAAATGTTGATAAAAGGCTGCAGTTCACTGCCTCTGAAAATCATGTTCTCGATTCCAGGATACTTAATACAGATCTTTTCAAGAATGTCTTCCACAGTACTGCCTTCAAGTTCGATCTCTTTCGTTTTTGTGAATTCCCTGAAACTCGCAAAGAACTTAACTTTTATTTGAGGCATGATTTAAAATATACCTTTGAAACCATAAATGCTATGAATATGTTTAAACCATGTTAGGCAGGATGAATAAAAAAGATTCTTCTCTGTATCTCATCTTTATTCTCATAATCGCACTCGCATTTTTCCTGAGGTTCTATCATCTCGAGGAAAGGGTCTTTCATCACGATGAAGCGGCTGTGGGTTTTTTCACATACAGATTGTTCAATGACAATATCTATTCCTATGACCCTTCATTTCACGGTCCTTTCATATATTATGCCACTGCAGAGATGTACAGGCGCTTCGGAGACACTGAATTCGCATCGCGAATGCTACCTGCGTTTTTTGGTGCTGCCATGCTCTTTTTGCTCTTTCCATTGAGAAAGCATATCGGTACCAGAGGAATGGTTCTTGCTGCATTCTTTCTCGCGCTCTCACCCTCTTTCGTCTATTACTCGCGTTTTTACAGGGAGGATATCTTCGTATCTTTCTTCACCCTGCTGACCCTGGTGTGCGCGGTCAAATATGTTGAGAATTACGGGGAAGGGAGATCTGGTATCCTCAGGTTATTCTTTCTGTTTCTGGCCGGGGTCTCACTTGGATCTATGGTCGCGCTCAAGGAGACGGCATATGTCTCGATCGCTCTTATCGTGCTGTTCATTATCCTTTTTTTTATCAGGGAAAGATGGTACAGAGACCTGTATGAAAAGATCAGACTGCGTGATAAAAGGACACTTGGTATTGTTGCAGAAGGGTTATTTCTGGTCCTTGTGATATTGATAGTCATTTCGCTTTTTTATACAGGAAAGGTTTTTGATTTCAATGGCATGAAAGATGCTTTCGAGAGAGCGATATCCCACTGGTACCAGATGCACTCTATCGAGCGCATTGGAGGTCCCATCTATTACTATCTGCCGATTTTTGCGCTCTATGAACTCCCTGTTCTTGTCTTCGGCATGGCAGGGATCATTTATTTTTACAGTAGAAAGAATCTCCTGATGACCTTCATAGCGTTCTGGGCACTGACAAACCTGATAATGTATTCCTATATCCAGGAAAAGGTACCATGGCTCATCCTGAATCCGCTGCTGCCTTTTATCATAATTGCAGCTGCATATCTTGGTGAAATCCTGCCTCAAATGAATTTCAGATCACTGGCTGGAGCTTTCACTGTAATTTTCCTTGTTGCGAGTTCCGCTTTTTTTGTGTATTCAAGCGTTCTCTTTAACTACCAGAGGTATACAGACACTGCAGAACCATTAATACAGGCTGCACAGCCCCCGCAGAAATTTTCGCAATTCCTGGATAAAGTGAAGGAGATCTCCCGGCAATATGAGAACCAGTCCACTCCGATTCAGCTAACAGATGCCGACCTTGAGACCATGTTCCTCTGGTATATGCGCCATTATTCTAATATAAAGTGGAAGGTAAGCCTTGACTCTGAGCTCAATGCTCCGTTGATAGTGGTGCATGATTCAGACGGCGAATCGGAATCAGATGTTGTGGAGCGAAGTCTTAGCAAGGACTATAAGAGGCTTGACAGCGCAAAGATGTCATGGTACTGGTTCAAACCTTCTGATGTCACTCTTGATTACCTGCTTTTCAGAAAGATGGACAGAGCACCGGGTGATTACAGGTTCACGCTGTTTTATAAGCCGAGATACTGATCATCCTTTGCCGTGGATCACATTTGCAAGGATCTGCACGACATTATCCTCGTTAACTGTGACTGACAGCCTGAGTTCTGACCTGAAGCGCAGAGGTGAGGGCCAGCCAATGGTGAATGTCTTGGTAAATCTGGACTGGAGCAGCACCAATCCATAGGGATTATACTGGGTAAACCCCAGGTTCTCTGCTGCAGCATAAGAGAGATTCACCACATTCCTGTTATCAATATCAAGGCTTACAAATGTGAGACCTGTGTCCCCGCCCTGTTTGCTTACATGTGCGCCAAGGAATATGCCTGGACCTTTGAGGACAACAAGCTTATATCCTCCTCTGGGTGCAGGCGCCTGCAGACCCTGCGTTCTCTCAGGATCGCACACGCCAGGCGCACATTGCGCCGGACGAACTGCTATTTCTGTTTCTTCTTTCATATTTTAAATCCTCCTTTTGTATTGTTGTAGTATATGTGATCTATATGTGATCTGGATAATCTTCCTGAATCAGGACGCAGGAAGGAACTCCTTGCCGGCGATCTTTTCCGCCGCCCTGAATGCCACGGCTGCTATCGTGAGAGAAGGATTGACTCCCACAGTCTCAGGCAGGATCGAACCGTCTATGACGTAAAGGTCTGGATATACTCTTTTCTTATCTGATGAGCCGTCGTTCCAGAATACCTGCCCGTAGCTATCAACGACACCTTTTTCCACGCTCTCCCCCATGGTGCACCCTCCCAGAGGATGAAGAACCACAGACGCGCTGCGATCTGGCTCATCGAATTTCCATAAAGGTGTGAACACTTTGCTGTCCTTTTCGATCTTTCCAGCTATCTTCTTCATTCCTTCCAGGATCTCTTTGAATACCCTGTTGTTCTCTTCTGCAGACCATTCCAAGAACAGCTTTTCTCCAGGATCATTCCTGTTTTCCATTTCTTTCCACTCCTGTTTTAGCTTCAGGACACCTGCTTTTTCCCCTCTGCCCATGCATGAGAACACATAGAACCTGGACATGCGCTCTTCAGGAGATGCATATGGATCAGTATAATCCGTGGTTGCAAAAGTCAAGAGACTTTCCAGGAACATGCGCGTTTTTTCATCACTGATCGGTCTATTCTTGAGGATATCAATAAGCACACTTCTCACTGCATCATCCCTCCAGGCTTTTGAGAATAGATTGACCTGCTCTCTGAGCGATATGCCTTTAAAGAGAAGGCTTGTTGCTCCGAACCTTCGCAGCAGGTTAAGATCCTGGAAGAGCTTTTTCCAGAAACCTCCTCCGATATTTCCTTCCAGACCAGCATGAAGCTCAAGAACCGTGGCAAACGCAGGCGCCACCATCTTGGGGATGGTAGAATCTTCGATCGTGTAAGCAAAGTCCTTGTCATCTGTTTTGAAAGCGATGTGCGCTGTGTTGATCGGACCTCTTGTGATATCTATCCTTCTATTTGTAAGGGTCATGTAACCGAGTATGTCCCCGTTCGTGAAGAACGTCTTTCCGAGCATCTCGCTTAATTTAAGATGACCCCGTTCTTTGCATTTCATCAGAAGCTCATTTGAACCCAGAGTACCTGCAGCGATTATCAGGGTCTTTGCCCGCATCTTCTTTGTCTTTCTTTCCTCGGTTGCAGGATCGTACTGGAAATAACTTATCAGATATCTGTACTCATCCTCATCTTTGAACTCGATATCATAGACCTCGCTCAGTTCCCTGATTTCCAGAGGTTTCGGTTTTGCAGGTGGCTTTGGATTCATGGCATCCACCAGCTTCTTGCCGAATATATGCCTGGATAAAGGAATGCACCCAAGTACGCATCTGCCCTGTCTCTGGCAAACATTGCTCTGCTTCAGCAATCTCTTTATTTCTTCTTCAGGAGGCGGCTGCGAATCGAAAAGCCCGCCTGGCACATCGGTTATTGATAGATCCAGATCAAAGTCGCCAGTGATCCTGCCGCTCTCGTTTTTTATATTGACTATGCTTTTATCCCCCTCATCTATGAGCGCCTGTCCCGCCTCCTGGAAGACCCTGGTTTTTTCAAGTTTGTTATTACTCAGACCTGATGTAGTGGTGATCTTATTTACCCCTATGAAGGCTCTGGCGATCTCAAAGTAATCTTCCAGCTTCCTTTCGGTTGACTGGGTGGGCCAGTCCTTATAGACACTTGCATGGGGCGCAATTGTTACATTGGAATATATCAGAGTTCCTCCTCCCAGACCGCTTGCACAGATAACAGACACATTGCCAAGGATTCTAAGATCGTAAAGACCTGTTTTGCTCAG
>JAPZAV010000061.1 GCA_027460465.1 Candidatus Methanoperedens sp.
TTATCACCTGAATTTAATTCATGAGGTATCCAATGGTTGATAACGATTTGTATTTGCCCGCGTCTTTAATCCTCTGAGAGGTTATGGTGACTTTTCAAACAAGCCTGGCATGGCTGGCGAGAACGACAGCAGTTGCGCCTATGATCCCTGCCAATCTCGTGTAATCAAGCTTCTCAGGCGTGTCGGATGATAGCAGGGATTCCGGCGTCCCAGAATGACCTGTGGTCGCTTCGCCCGAAATTTTCGATTAAGATCGGGGCGATTCGCCTGAGAACGCCTCCGGGCTCTGGAGGTCTGAGCCCGGGTTCACTCGCGCCGAACATGATTCAACCTGGATAGAGTCTATCCCTGAACATCTATATTACTGATGCCTTTTAATGCTGCACAGCCCGGATCTGATCATGGATTCAATGATCTCCCTGCAGTCTGCGAGTACTCTCTGTTTTGGTAAGTTATGCCTCTCTGCAAGCTCATCAGCTATTCTCTCTATATTGAGCCGACCATCGCACCTGGCAAGGATCGCTGCAGCCGATGGAGTAATCGAAATGGTCTGTCCTGTTTCCAGATCCCATAAAATCACCACCAGATCCGATTTCACAGGTTTCTCTTCTCTGATGTTTTCATTCAAGATCCTTGCCACATCGAATCTTGCTTTGCCCCAGAGGATATCAGATTTCATCACTGGTATGCGAGTTTCATCTGCATGAATATCTTTTCCTGCCAGAAATGCGGAAGGTCGGGATGGTTTCTTGATCAAGGCTGATAGATTTCGAGCTCCATAATTGGCAAGATACAACAGAAGGTGTTCGCGCAGTATCGTACCCCAGACTTCAAGGTCGCCATACTCTTCCTCTAACTTTTGAGAAAATTCTTTTGAAATGCTCTGCGCCTGTTCCTGTGTTATCCCGTTTGAAACTGAATATGAAGCCCACAGATCAAGCACAGCATTGCTATCATCACCGACATCAGTAACTCCAAACCTTTCCCTGTTCTTCATAACCCCTGAACACCGACTCAGCAGAAATGTCGAATATCCCACAGAATGGATTATCTCTTTATTCACAAAAATATAATCCATGGTCGCATGCGCTTCTGTTTCGGTTTCGGTCGGGAATCCGAAGAATATGAAGGCATGGTTCCAGATCCCTGCATCTGAACTATTCTGAAAAATCGCTCTGGCAGTTTGAGTATCAATTCCTTTGCACATATGGGCAAGCACCCTGTCATGACCTGATTCAAGCCCGAAATAAAGCACGCGGAACCCGGCTTTGAAAGCTAAATGGAAAAGATCTGGCGTAAATCGAGGCTCAAGACGAATATCGGCATTGCATTTCACATCAAGACCGTTTGATATGATTTCTTCGCTTATTTCCCTCAGATGACCCGGTGCAATAGATTCATCATTGAACGTGAAAAAATTCGTTGAATGCCTTTTGGATAGTTTCCCTAGATCTCCGACCAGTAACTCGGGATTTCTTCTACTGTATCTTCCACTATAGATCTCACCGTGATCACAGAAAGCACAGCGTTTCCAGTAACATCCTCTTGAAGATAATACAGGTGAAACAGGATAAGGTGAGAAATACCTGTCTAAAGGCAGTCCATCAAAGCACGGGGCTGGAAGCAGGTCGATCTTCTCTGGGTCGCAGAGGCCATTGGATCTGATGTTTCCATTTTCCTTATAAACAAGATTTGGTACACCTGCCAGGCTTTGCTTTTTTGAAAGACATCTGCACAGTTCAAGAAGTGGAATCTCGCCTTCATAGAGTATCACGCTGTCAAAAATCCCTCCAAAAACTTCGGACCAATTTTTCAGACTGTCCCGTAAGCGAGTGAAAATATTCCCGCCAATATTGATATGAACCTCAGGATAATGTGATTTGATCAAACGTGCCAGCGTGAGCCCTGGAACAATCTGGGATGTGCCTGTGATTGATATACATGCAAGGTCAGGAGGCTCTTTTAACAGATCCTGAAGGAAATGATCTTCGTAAAACATTATGAATGGATTTTCTTGTTGGTTCTCTGCTGCACCCAGGAGATCTGCTTCTGATTTCAGAGGATGTTTCATCTCAAACTTTGATAAAGAGAGCTCAGTGGGAGAATATGCTATTGATACCATCTTAAGTCCCATCTGTATCGTCCGCAGAGCTTCAGAGTACAGATGGAGATCATAAAAACTCTCGGGATCGCGCAAAGTAGCCTTCGCTCTGTCGATTTTATCAATGATCTCCTGTCCGATCAGATTTGTCTGGAATAACGTGCAGTATTCTTCTTTATGATGGGGGGACAGATAGTCCTTTGACTCCAGATAATCCCATCTTTTAACAATGCTATCCTTGGATCCCATTTCAGCATTTCATCTGAAAACTCTTTAATAGTGTCCAGACCTTTCAATTTCATTCTTTCGAGCACATTGACCTTCTCTGTAAGGATCTCATCAGACAGTCCCTGCAGTTGCATTTTTTCAGCCATTTCTTTCACCTCCTTTCACTTAATGAAAACTCGACAACGGCGGGTAACGACAAATACCCGGATATTCAACCTCTATTCTGGAATTATATTGCAACCCTTGCCACTGCGCAAATTAATATTGATCAGAATGATATATTAACCTTATGCCTGAACTCATGAATTTATTTTTTATTAAAGTGTCCGCAGCACTGAAAACAAAAACCTTAAAATAGCATTGCCAACAAGTTAATAAATGGGTGAAGTGTCTTGCAGGAATATAAACTCTTCATAAACGGAGAATGGGTGGATTCGAGTACCGGGGAGACATTTGATGATATCAACCCTGCAACTCTCGAAATGATCGCAAAGCTTCAAAAAGCTTCACAGGACGATGTTCAGCGCGCGGTTGACAGCGCTCATGATGCTTTTGAAGCGTGGAGCACCACTCCTGCTCCCGGGCGCGGAAAGATCCTCTTCAGGGCAGCAAGGATTCTGGAAGAACGAAAGGAAGACCTTGCCAGGCTCATGACCGTGGAGATGGGAAAAATCTTGAAAGAGACAAGAGGCGATGTCCAGGAAGCCATAGATATGACGTATTATGCTGCAGGGGAAGGAAGGCGGCTTCTGGGTGAGACCACCACTTCTGAACTGCATGATAAGTTCTGCATGACGGTGCGAAGACCGGTAGGTGTGGTGGGTTTGATCACACCCTGGAACTTTCCGCTTGCAATCCCTGCATGGAAGATAATGCCTGCTCTGATCTCAGGCAATACGATCGTGTTCAAACCTGCAAGCGATACGCCGCTGCTTTCAATAGAACTTGTGAAGATACTGGCAGAGGTGGGTCTTCCGGAAGGCGTGCTCAACATGGTGATGGGCGAGGGAAGCACTGTCGGAAGCGCGATTGTACATAATAAGGGGATCCGCGCCATCTCTTTCACAGGTTCTGTGGAAACCGGCAAATGGATACTTGGCGAGGCAGGAAAGGATATGAGAAGGGTATCGCTTGAAATGGGAGGGAAGAATCCGATCATTGTGATGGACGATGCTGATCTGGATCTTGCCATAGACGGAGTGCTCTGGGGCGCCTTCGGGACCACGGGACAGAGATGCACAGCAGCAAGCCGCGTCATAGTGAACGAAAGAATACTTCCTGAATTTCAAAAAAGGCTCATAGAGAGAACAAAAAAGCTCAGGCTCGGAAGCGGTCTGGACGAGAGCACAGATGTGGGTCCTGTCATCAATAATTCACAGCTGAACAAGGTTGCAAAGTACGTCAGCATCGGAAAAGAAGAAGGGGCAAAGCTCGTGCTTGGAGGAAGGGCTGTCAAACCTCTGCCAGGATATTTCTTCGAACCCACGATATTCTCTGATGTGTCGCCTGATATGCGGATAGCGCAGGAAGAGATCTTTGGTCCTGTTCTGTCATTGATCAGCGCGAAGGATCTTGATGAGGCGATAGATATTGCTAATTCCGTAATATACGGTCTGTCATCATCCATTTACACAAAGGATATAAAGAATGCGTTCAGAGCCATTGAAAAGATCGAGGCAGGCATCACCTACATCAATGCTCCCACAATAGGTGCAGAGATCCACCTGCCATTCGGGGGCGTGAAGGCAACAGGGAATGGGACGCGTGAGGCGGGAACGACCGCAATCGAGGAGTTCACAGAGATAAAAGCGGTATATTTCGATTACAGTGGAAAGCTTCAGAAAGCGCAGATAGATGTAGAACAGGAGGAAGAATGAGAAAAATAACCCCGAAATCCAGGGATATCATAAGCAGGGACAGTAAAGTCATATCCATGCTCACACGTCCGTATGAGCTTGTGGTAGACCACGCAGAAGGCTCGACCATCTACGATGTCGATGGGAACAGCTATATTGACTTTGCAGCGAGCGTGGCTGTGATGAACATAGGATACAACTGTCAGAAGGTCAGAGAGGCTGTGTGCACCCAGATGGAAAAGATGGTGCACTGCGGATTTTCTGATTTCTCTGCAGAGATGCCTGTTAAGCTCGCGGAAAAACTCTGTGCGATGACAGGGTACGAAAAGGTATTTCTCTCAAATTCAGGGACAGAAGCGGTAGAAGCTGCCATGAAGCTTGCGTTCTGGTACAGGAAGGGCGCCAGCATGATCGCATTCTATCGCGCCTTCCATGGAAGAACGCTTGGGGCTTTATCGCTCACAAGCTCAAAAATCAGGCACAAGGAGCATTTTCCATCTTTCAGGGTCATACATTCCGATTATGCTTACTGCTATCGCTGTCCCCTCAATCTTGAGTATCCTGAGTGCGGGATCTCGTGCGCAAAAGAGATCGAGCGGAAGATTTTCAAAAGGGAGCTCTCTCCAAAGGATACTGCTGCTATCGTTGTGGAGCCCATACAGGGGGAAGGAGGGTTCATCGTACCGCCTGTCGAGTTCCACCGCGAGATCAGAAGGATATGCGATGAGAACGATGTCCTGCTCATAGCTGATGAAATCCAGAGCGGCGGCTTCCGTACAGGGAAATTCATGGCAATGGAGAATTTCAACGTGAGGGCTGATATCGTGTGCATGTCAAAATCCATCGGCGGCGGGATACCGCTCGGTGCCACTCTCTCTTCGAGCGAGATCATGAGCTGGCCTTCAGGTTCGCATGCCAATACGTTCGGAGGCAATCTTCTCGCTGCCGCAGGAGGGCTTGCGACCCTTGAATTCATGGAAAGCGGCAGGCTGGGTGAAAAGGCGGTCGAGAAAGGGAATTATATCATGAAGCGGCTGAACGAACTCAGGGAAGAGTATTCTATCATAGGCGATGTGCGAGGCATGGGTCTCATGATCGGAATGGAGCTGGTCAAGGAACATAAAGCCCCTGCGATCGAAGAGCGCGAGATCATAGTGAAAAAAGCTGTGGAAAGAGGTCTTATCCTTTTGCCTGCAGGCGATTCTGTCATAAGGATAGTCCCTCCTCTGATAATCTCAAGAAAGGAGATCGATAGAGGTCTTGAGATACTGGAAGATGCGCTTCAGCTCATTTGATTTCACTTCAATACACTGGCTGCTGCTTCAACGCCGGGTCCCATCTTCTTCACAACATCGTGCCTGTGAAGCACTATCTCGACCGCCTGCACTGTGCCCAAGATATCAAGTTTACTTAAATTGCCCATGCTTCCGATCCTGAATATCTTTCCTTCAAGCGAGCCCTGACCTCCTGAGACCTGGATTCCAAGCTCCTTTATCCCGCCCCTGAGTTTCTTGTCGTCTATGCCCGTGGGTATGTACATCGCAGTGACAGTGTTCGAGTATTTGCTGTATTTGTTCAATTTCGGGAACATCTCGATGTTCATCGCATCTGCAGCTGCTCGAAGTGCCTCTGCGAACTTTGAATGACGCTTTATGCGCTCTTCAAGCCCTTCTTCCTTCACTATCCTGAGCGCTTCATTCAGCGCGAAAAAAAGAGGTAAAGCAGGTGTATAAGGTGTCTGAGCGGTCTCTTTTGCAGCAGATTTCCTGTATGCCTTGAGATCCATATAATAGGGAGGCTTTTCAACCATGGCATCCCATGCTTTTTTGCTCACAGAGATCGCAGATAGTCCTGGAGGTGCTCCGATGCACTTTTGCGAACCCACAACAGCAAGGTCAACGCCCCATTTGTCCACATGCACTTCATCTCCGCCTATCGTGGTCACGCCGTCCATTATGAAGAGAGCACCGTATTTCTTTGCAAGTTCCCCTATCTCTTGTGCGGGGTTCTTTATGCCAACAGAGGTATCGTTATGCACAAGGGATACTGCTCTGGCGCCTTCTGCCAGAGCGCTCTCCACCTTTTCCAGATCTATGGACTCGCCTTTTGTCCAGTCGAACTTCACAGACCTGACGCTGCCATAGCGCTCCCCGATCTCCCTGAACCGTTCCCCGAACTTTCCGTTCTCGATGGTTACAAGGGTATCTTTTTCCCCGATTATGTTCCCCACTGCAGCCTCCATGGCGCAGCTTCCCGAGCCGCTGATGATATACATATCATTCTTTGTCCCGAAAAGCTCCTGGAGTGTGGATCTGCATTCATTGTACAGATCCCCGAACTCCTTGCTTCTGTGTCCTATCATTGGCTTTGACATGGCTCGCAGTATTCTTGGCGCGACCGGAACAGGTCCAGGGATCATGAGCAGGGTATTTTCAAGATTCATTGGTATGGATTCTCCTATGTTCTTATTGTTTCCGTGCCTAATAGGAGCAACTTGCATGTATATTTTTTGTAAAAATCCCCTTACCTTATAACAGGCGAACCGAAAGTGTATTCCTCAAGTTGAAGAGCTTTTTTCCATAGTTCCCTGCACTCACAATCAAGATCTTTAAAAACACCCGCATCCTGCGTGAGCGAGAAGATTTTTATCGCTTCAGCCGCATCCTTATCGCATTTCCCGCAGTTATGAGGACCTCGTGCAGAGCCTGCACCCACAGGGTCTGAAATTATGGTAATTTCAGGGTTGAACTCCTTCCCCTTTTTCAGGACTTCAATCGCGCTCCATAACCACGGAGGTCTGTAATCACCGGACTCGAACATCTGATCCACGAGCGTCCCCTTCTGCACATTGCAGAGATTGATGGATATGGTCTCTGCATAGGGCGCCGCGTCGCTTATGGAATGTATGATATCATCGATCGCAGTACTCTCTGAGAGGAAGATCGGCTTTAGGAGCAGGTAAACCTTCACGCTGACCCCTTCCAGCCTTGCGACCTCGCTCGCCATGATAAAGTCATTGAATGAAAAACCTTTATTGATGCAGTCCTTTCGTATCATGTCGCTGCTTGTTTCAAGACCCACTGCCACCTCGAACTTCTTGCCCAGGGCTGATTCGGCTTCTGACAGTTTCTCTGATGTGATGTATTCAGGTCTTGTTTCTGCGATCACTTTCTTTACGTTTGGATTTTCGCCGATTCGAAGAAGTATCTCTTTTCTTGTCCCCGGCGGTATCTCGCCATCATCTAAAAAGCTGCCTGAGGTAAATATCTTCACGATGAACTCTTCATCTCTGGATCGGGACATGGCATACTCCAATTGCTTCATCAATTCCTGATGCGATGGAGGTTTTTCCGCGCTGTCATACACATACCCGCACATGGCGCAGTTGTTCCAGCTGCATCCTGAGGTCTGGAAAATTACAGTAAGCGAAGAAACAGGTTTGCCGTCGAGCAAGTCCTTTCCCGTCCAGACTGCGGTGGGCCTGTCGGGGGGATTGAATTTGAGTTTTTGTTTTGAGCGGATATGTTGGATTGCTGTTTTTTGTTGTTGTGAGTTTATTGAAACATATGATCGTGAATTGAAGTTATGTTTATACTTTCGTTCTCATCTGTGTGAGCCTTTTAACTTTTGTTGGCATTTCATATACATGCTGAGCAACGTGTATTGTAACGTCTAAAACGCTTTGAGAGTTAGATTGATTAACTCCTAATAGCAAATCATCTTTCGGATGCGCGCCGTAATTCCCAAAATACCTAATCTCATTGAAAGCTGTAAATAGGGAGGAAGAGATAATCCCATCATCATAAAGACTTTTTATTTTATCCTTGAGATTATTTCCATCCGCACTCATATTATCACAAATCTGTTCTAGAGCACGCCTACACATCACAACGCTCGCCTTATAAGCCCCAACTGATTGGCAAATTTGAGCTTCGCTAACATCACTTTGAATATTTAAAGGCAATTCATCTATTTTGACGAGCTTCGATCCTTTGAGAATACAAAATTGAAGTTCTCCCGATTCTATGTGGATGTTCATGATTGCCCCACAATATTCACATTTTACATCACCCTTATAGTTCCAATATGTAATTATGCCCAAAAATTTATTTTTGGCACAACTCAGACAATTTATTTCAGGCATAATGCAATTTCGATGGATTCATCCAATAATAAACCTTTCGAGCGATGCAGCTTTGTACCCCGAGTCCCCTGCTTGCACCTAGAATCACTCAAAAACTGTACTTTGGGTGCAAAGCTCAAAAAATCGTACTCAGCAAAAAAATCTTAACACTCAACAATTTGTTAGAGGAGGGATTTAAGAAAAACATTGTAACTACCCTCATAAAAAACCATGTCTTAATCTCGACTGTCAATAATTGTATATTCCGTCAAGATGGTACAATACATCCTTCCCATTCCGCTCCACTCCACTCCGAACCTGCACTTTGCTGCGACTCCGACCCGCCCTGCTGCAAGCTCACACATGGCTGTCTCTGTCTCCTCTCACTATCATAGATCTTGCAGTTATTTTGAGCTACTTCTCAAAGACACTAAAGTTTTATATCATAATTACGTAACAGTATATTGAATTAGAATGGCAGAAGCAGAACTTATTAGAAAAATGGCGGATGATGTAGCGTCTTTAAAAGAGCAGATGACCCGAATAGAAATCGCTATAAATGAAATTGACAAAGATATACATAGAGAAATAAATCCCGAATATCTTAAGAAATTGGAAAAAATCCAAAAACAAAAGGGTATAAGATTCAAGACTGCTGAAGAATTTGATGCGTATTTCTCAGATTGATAGGAAATGATTTGGCGGACACACCTTATTCTTTTGAAATAAAGCCTGAACTCGCAAGGAAATTAAAGAAATTCAAAAAGAAGGATACACAGCTGTTCCTACGAATCCAAAAGAAGATTCTTGAAATCATTGAGCATCCTTCCCATTACAAACCGTTGAAATATGGCATGAAATCCATCCGGCGTGTGCATATTGATCCGTTTGTTTTGACGTTTACTATTAACGAAGAGGAACACCTTGTAGAATTTCTCGATTTTGCGCATCATGATGAAATATATTTATAGCGATAAGTTACAAGCAGAATTTCAATTACTTGCTTCCTTCGATATTAACGATCAATTATTGTATATTCGACAAGCGATACCTCATTATCATTCCGCTACACCCCGATCCTCCACTTCCTTCCGACTCCGACCATACTGCAAGCGCGCACCTGCCCTGCGCAGGAATAACACCTGAATAAGCACAGACGCAACAAATCTGCGTTCATCGGCGTTATGCTCGCCGCGACGCATAGACACGTATGCCCGAAGGGCATATCGCGCAGTAGAGTAAAGTAGAGGTCTTTCAACCTCCGCCTCCTCATCAAACCGTGCGGACGGATTTTCCGTACACGGCTTTTCGTCTGGTTTTTTCCCTTTGCAGGAGACGGATTCGTCCAGTAATGAAGAAAGAGAAATCAGTCCCATCTCTTTGAGCTCAGATTGAGGAAGTGTGTATAGAATGGTTCCCCAAGTACGCCTTTTAGCCTTAAAGCTCCTCAAGCGTGCTCTTATGTAACCATCAAGGTCTCCGTACAATTTCTTCACAGTACCGCCTTTGAAGTAGTTTCCCCAACCCAGAATTACAGGATTGAGAAAACGTATCACAGTTTCGAGGCTTATTGGCTGCTGACGTCTTGTCCGTCGCTTTATCTCTTCCTTGAACTTTTTCCTTGCTTTTTCCTTCGGTCTTCTCCAGCGTCCATTAAAATGGAAACCGAGAAACTCAACCCCTTTCTTTCTTGCATGTATGATCTTTGTCTTTTCAGGACTGAGTTTTAACTTCAACTCTCCCTCAAGGATTTCCTTTGTCCGTCTCAGAGCATCTTCTGCATCCGATTCGAACTTGCAGAAAATAACGATATCACCTCGAATACACCTTCGTTCATTATCCCGCTTTTAAGGAACATTTCTATGAGAGAAAGAACTCTCCCATCTGCAATCTTTTCGCATACAAGATCCATCATTATCTGATGGTCAACATGGTCGAAGAATCCTTCGATATCTGCATCTACTACCCAGTGGTAGCCTTTCTCAAGGTACGCTTCACCCTTCTTTACTGCCGCATGGGCATTGGTGTTGGGTCTGTAACCATGGCTCTGGGAAAGGAATATCCCTTCAAAGATGGGTTCAAGTATGTTCTTCAAGGTTTGCTGGACTACTCTATCTCTCACTGTAGGAATCCCAAGTTTCCTCATCTTCCCATTGTCTTTTGGGATCATCACTCTTAAGACCGGGCTTGGTTCATAGCGTTTCTCTTTGAGTAATCTCTGTATTTCGGCTAAATTCTGTGGTAGATTTTGTTCGAATTGTTCAATGGTTATGTTATCGATTCCAGCACTTCCTTTATTCGCTTTTACTCTCTTCCATGCTTTTTCAAGGTTCTTTTGATCCCAGACTTTGTGTATCAGGGCGAATGCCTTGAACTTGTCATGGTATTGCTGATTCCATTTCTTCATTTACTATCTCCATCGGTTTCGGCTTCCAGCAGTTGTTCCACTATCTTCATAAACTGTCACCAGAGAGCGTTTTATTGCTGTTTCAGCTGTGCTTACCGTTCTGGTATCTTCTTTTGATCCGATTGGTGTTATCGTGCTGTTCACCTCAACTCTATCCAGACCAGAACCAGAACCCCTTCGCTGAATCAAGTTTTCTCCTCGAACCGTCGCCCCCTGCACCCTGCGGCACAGGTTCGGTGTATCTTCGGCCTGACCTTCATTGCTACTATGGGTTCGTCCGACGTCTGATAACGCATCGCTCTGACTTTCCCGAAAGGTTATATCTTCGGCTACCTTTATCCCTTCAACTGTATACATCGACCCAGAAACATGTAGGGTTTGAAATTCAGTATCAGGGAGGACGTTATCAGACCTCCCTCGGTCACACAAGAAAGCATTCGCAACCATCTCGACTGTGATCACCCCAGTAATCATTACCTGCTCAAGCTTCCATTTGTTCACGGAATGTCGCATCATACTAAGGCCACTTACAGTTCACTTGTGGTTTCGAGCTGTGGTTACCGATATTAGGGAACTCCGCACAATACTTCGCAGAACTGCACTTCCCGTTCTCTTCACATGGGAGCAGACCCATGCGGTGGGATTCTAACCCTGTGGGCATAACGCCCCAAGAGGCGTCTTTTTGAGATGTCCTGTTTGTCATACTTTCTTTCCTGTGCTTCGAGGCACGAAGTCAGCGACCCTGTGATAAATCACAGGGCATCAGTGGGATGCATAGGCGCTTTTAGAAAAGAGGAGGGCTGAGAACGGCGCCGAAAATTTTGGGGTTAATTGGAATGCTGCTGCGATGGCTTCAGGATTTTTCCTGCGCCCTGGGCATCCGAGAAAAATGGATGCATGAAAGACGCCTATAGAACGAAGTCACAAACCCCGTACTTA
>JAPZAV010000062.1 GCA_027460465.1 Candidatus Methanoperedens sp.
TAACGCTCCCGTCTTTATTGACGATGAAGATCTCAGCAGATTTTCCAATATCAATGTTTTCAATATCTCTGTACAGATTTTCAAGACTCACTCTTGCTGCAAACACCCCGGTCGTTATCCTGTTATTCCTTATCGGGCTACTTATTATTATTTCAGGATCTCCAAATACTGGAGAGAGATATACATCTGATATATACAATTTTCCATTCATGGCCTCGTTGAAATAAGGATCTTTGCTTGCATTTCCTGTGTGATCCAGGGTCGAGAACTTTATGTTCCCATTCCTGTCGAGCATGAAAAATTCCCTGTATACCCCCCTGTACTCATTTTGAAAGGTATTGAGATAATCATAGAGATCTCTTTTATCTGCATTCAGTATAATTCTGGACTGTGAGAGCACACGTATATCATCTCTTCTCGCATCCATCCAGTTATCAATCTCATTGGCGGTATTTTTGGCCGCACTTTGCACATTAAAATCCACAGTTTCACGGATAACGTCCCTGCTATGGTCAAATGATATGAAGACAACGATAGAAAGCGGCACAACAGATATCAACCGAGATTGAATGGTTTTGTTACGTAATCGTCCGCGCCTGTTTCCAGACCTTCCACTTTATCCCCCATTTCATCCTTGGCTGTCAGCATGATTATCGGGATCTTTTCAGTGAGCTGATCTTTTCTTAATCTGTCGCACACTTCATAACCATCCATCCCAGGCAGCATGACATCAAGGAGTATCAGGTCAGGCAATTCTGACTTGGCTTTTTCTATGGCTTCATCGCCATTATGAGCTTCAACCACCCCATAATCATCTACTTCAAGTGATCTCTTCAATGGCAGGAGCGTATCCATCTCATCATCCACGATGAGTATCTTTGATCTTGTATCAGAGAATTTCCTTATCCTGTATGAAACCTCGCCTTCTGCGACTCCAAGGATACGGGCGATCTCTTTATTTGAGATTCCTTCGTCTTGCTTTACCAATTCAAGGATTTTATCATCAATAGTGTCTTTTTTCATTCCTTATCACCTGCATTGTTCATCATGCGTTTAATATCACTATTGAACTTTAGAAGGTATTTTGTGAGTTCATTTTCATAATTCAATTTAAAGACACGTATCTGTTTACCGAGCGGTCTCTCTTTGATTATTTTCATGTCCAGAAGCGGTTCGATAACCCTGGATACTGTGGAATGGGAAAGACCGGTCTCTGCTGCAATTCCTGATAGATAGGTATCACTTTCTTTATTTTCCAGCAGATATTCTAAAACCGTCAGCTGTGCGGTCTTACCAAAGATCTTTTCAAGAAAATCTGAAGTCTTCATATACGAGTAATATTACTTTATAGTTAATAACTTTATCTTTTATTCGCAAGTCTTGACTTTAAGATATAAGCTCAAATATAAATTATATTGTCTGATTAATTCTGGTCACATTTGACCGAAAATATTATATACTATAAAATTAATCTATAAATCTGACGATTTATCGTCTGGCAGGTGGGGAATGTGGTGGTGTATATTTCAGAAAATGACGATGAATCGTTAAGAAAAAGCCCGTCTATCAACAGTGCCGGAAGAAGGGGTTCGAGTCTCTGCGGACCTTCCCGGGCCCCTTCTTTCTCTTCCGTAATCATTTCTGAAAAGATTTAAATCCATAAGACCATGATACCTGTTGCTGTGGAATGAAAAAAACCATTGAAGATGCAAAAAAGCTCCCTGACTTGCCAGGGGTTTATCTCATGAAGGACAGGGAGGATGAGGTCATATATATAGGAAAAGCCGCATCACTTCAGGAAAGGGTAAGCCAGTATTTCAGGGACCAGGAGTCTTTGAAGAACCGCGTTCTTGTCAGAAACATCGAGGATTTTGAATATATCGTGACAGAGAATGAGGTGGAAGCGCTGGTACTGGAATCAAATCTCATAAAAGAACACCTGCCCCGGTACAACGTCCGCCTCAGGGATGACAAGGCGTATCCTTTTATCAAGATAACGAATGAGGAATATCCCAGAATATGCATTGCACGAAGGCGGGAGCATGATGGATCGCAGTATTTTGGTCCCTATCCGAGCTCAAGGGCTGTGAGGGAGATGATAAGAATGGCATCCAGTTTTGGCGTCAGGCGGTGCAAGAAAAGACTGCCATGCCCTCCATGCCTGAACTACCATATTAAACAATGCGCTGCGCCATGTATCAGGGAAGTGACTAAAGAAGAATATCTCGATATAATCAAGAATGTTACTGATTTCCTGAAAGGAAAGCGCTCTCAAATGATCAGGTCGCTTTCAGAAGAGATGAAAAGGCTATCAGAAAAGCAGGAATATGAGAAAGCTGCGCACATCAGAGATCAGATCAGCGCACTTCGGGATTTATCTGAAAAACAGCGCGTAAGTACTCAGGGCAAGAAAGAGCAGGATGTAATCGGGTTTGCTGTTTCAGAAAATACTGCAAGCCTTCAGATATTCCATGTAAGTATGGGAAAACTGAAAGGCAGAGATACTTTTTCTCTGAACACTGCAGGATCTGATAATAATGAAGTACTGACAAGCTTTATCAAACAGTATTATCAGGACACACCTCCTCCTGAAGAGATCATAATCCCTTTAGAAATAAGGGATGAAGCCATTTCGAAGTGGCTTGGGGATAAGGAATCCATGCTCAAAACCCCAGGAAACAGGATCGAGAAAGGGCTCATGAACCTTGCTGTGGAGAATGCACGGATGCTCCTGAGGATGGTTTCTGAGGATTCAGGTAAGAATGAGGCGCTCATTGAGCTGCAAAAGGCTCTTATGCTGCCAGTTTTGCCCTCAGTGATAGAAGCTTTTGATATCTCGAACATAAGCGGCAGTGAGGCAACAGGCTCGCTTGTTGTTTTCGAGAAAGGAGAGCCAGATAAAAAGAATTACAGGCGCTTCAGGATAAAGACAGTACAGGGCGCTGATGATTTTGCCATGATGGCAGAGGTGGTCACCCGGGCATTCGCCAGGCGGAAGGAGGAAGGAAAAAGGATGCCTGACCTGATATTGATTGATGGGGGGAAGGGACAGCTAAAGGCTGCCCTTCTGGCACTTCGCGGACTCGGTCTGAATCTCAATACAGCGGCGCTTGCAAAAGAGTTTGAACATATTTTTCTTCCTGATAGAGATGCACCTGTTATTCTGCCAGGGAATTCGTCCGCGCTCAAATTGCTGCAGAAGATAAGGGATGAAGCCCACAGGTTCGCGCTCGGATACCACAGGAAACTTCGTGGAAAGAAGCTCAGGGAATCTGAACTTGACAGGATATTCGGGATCGGAGAGAAAAAGAAACGAGCACTGCTGCGGTACTTCGGTTCGGTTGAGGAGCTGAAGAGAGCAGGCTTTTCTGAGATCGAGAAAGTGCCAGGGATTTCAAAGAAAGATGCAGAAAGAGTGCATGCATATTTTCATGATAATAGAAAAAATCATTCATAGCCCGAGGTCTTCCATATACAGATACTCCTGCGCATATCCGCAGTATTTCCCAAAGTACGTGCGGGCAAATCTTGCGATCTCTTCTCTTTTTTTGCTATTCTTTGCAACTTTCCAGTTCTCGCCGTATGTCCTGTCCATGATCTGTTCGATATGCGTATCCACAGGAAATGACTCAAGCTTCCCGAACGCAAAAAGCAGAACGCAATCCGCGATCTTGCCTCCAACCCCATTTATTTTCATGAGTTCCCTGCGTCCCTCGTCGTAGGAAAGGTCTTTTAAACCATAGAGCTCAAATTCATGCTTTGCTATCCCGGTCGCGATCTCAAGCACGCGTGGGGCACGGAAACCCAGGCTGCACTGCTCCATTTCGCGCTTATTTATCCTTGAAAGCATCTCTGGCAGGGGAAAGGAATAATAACCATCCTCGATCTTCTCCCCAAAACATTCGCACATCTTCCTGATGGAATTCCTGATGTTCCTGATGGTATTGTTGCTTGAGCAGATATAGGATACAAGGCATTCCCACGGATCCTGGTTTATCAGGCGCAAGCCGTGGTATTTGCTGATCAATGAGTCCATTATTTCATCTCTGTTGATCTTGGAATATATCTTCTCAAGATCGTCATCCAGCCTGAAATAATGCCTGATGAACTTTTCATCAAGGGACGAAACGATCATAAGCTCATCCCCGTCCTGCTTTGCCCTGATGATACTGCTCATGACCGCTCCTGTCCACCACTCCTTTTTCTCCCATCTGAACACCTGCCCGCATGAGAGGGTATGATCAAGGTTAAAGCTGTTCGTTTTAATGCGGTACACACTGAAGGATAAGATGCAGGATTGAAATACATTACGGTAAGATTCTAATATAAACAAAGCAGATATATTGATGGGAGCTTTATGATATTTCAACAATTTCGAAATGAAGGTTGCCTGTCATACCTCGCAGGCAATGAGAAAACCAGGGAATGCATGGTTATTGACCCTGCAAAAGATATAGAGCAGTATATAGAAGCTGTTGAGATCAAAGGATTGAACCTTATTTATGTAATAGATACACATTCTCATGCTGACCATATCACAGGTGCAGGAAAGCTGGCACAAAAAGTTAAAGCTGCAGTTGTGATGAGTGAAAATGTGGAGACACAGCGAAAAGCCAGTGAAGGAAAGGGTTATGAGATGGGTATAGGGGATATTCTGAAAAAAAATGCTGCTGTGAAAGTGGATAAAAAAGTCAGAGAAAGGGATGAAATAAAATCAGGAACTTTTTCCCTGGAAATAATCGAGACTCCTGGGCACACCCTGGATTCCATGTGTTTATTGATGAAGGACAGGGTGCTCACCGGGGATTCTCTGATGATAGGTCTCTGCGGGCGCACGGATCTGCCTGGCGGCAACACAGGGATTATGTATAACAGCATCTTCCAGAAGCTTAACAAACTCAGGGATGACCTTCTGGTTTACCCGGCACATGACTACAACGGCAACATCAACAGCGCAGTGGGCTACGAGAAGGTGAACAATCCTTTCTTTTTGACCCGAAAGCCAGATGAGTTTATTGAGTTTGTCAGGCATGTCTTTCCGCCGCCTGTGGTTTCTGGCATGCAGTGTGGCGTAACGGAGACAGGAACGACAGGTGCTGCGCCAGGGGCATTGATGGGCCAGATGTGCGTTGCAATGGAGAAGCTGTTTCGAGAATTGCCTGATGACTGGAAGAAATGGAATTTGATTGATGTAAAGGAGCTCAAGAAAAAGCTGGAAGCTGATGAAAAGGTCTTTGTGCTGGATGTGCGCACTCCGGAGGAATACAATGCTTATCACATCAAGGGCGCCAGGAATATCCCTGTCAAGGAATTGCCAAAGCGTGTGGGAGAGCTTCCTGAGGATAAAAACTCAGAGATCGTAACCCACTGCGAGAGCGGGTTCAGGAGTGCCCATGCAGCGATATTTCTTAAAGCTTATGGATACACCAATGTCAGGAACCTCGAACATGGTATGCACGAATGGCGGGAAGAGGGTTATGAGGTGGAGAAATAGATACGCTCTCAACTATGAATTCAGTCGAATTTACCCCGATATGGTAGGAAGGCTACATGGATGAAGTCAAAATAGGAGGATTTCGCATCGCGTTCGAACTGAAGGGTGAGGGGTCACCACTCGTGCTCCTCCACGGGGCTCTTAGCGACAGCCGGGAATGGAGAAGGCAGCTTGATGAGCTATCTGACGAATTCACAGTGGTGGCCTGGGATGCACCTGGCTGTGGCCGCTCAGAGGATCCACCGGAGACCTTCCGTTTGCCTGACTATGCAGACTGTCTTGCAGCATTTATCGAAGAGATCGGCCTGGTACGGCCTCACGTGCTCGGTCTGTCATTCGGTGGTGGACTTGCACTTGAGCTCTACCACCGCTATCCTGCCATTCCGAGGTCTCTCATACTGGCTTCGGCTTATGCCGGGTGGGCGGGATCCCTTCCGCCAGAGGTAGTAGAAGAACGCTTGCAGCAATGGCTTCAGCTATCCGAATTGCCGCCCGAGCGGATCGTTGAAGCGTTGATTCCGACACTCTTCACGAAATCGGTATCGACCGATGTGATAAACGAGATAGCGGTGATCATGTCAGAGTTCCATCCGGTCGGGATGAAAGCGATGGCTCTTGCCTTTGCCAAGGCTGATCTTCGCGACATGCTCCCAACCATCGAAGTGCCTACACTGCTGCTGTACGGTGAAGCAGATCAGCGTTCCCCTCTGAACGTTGCCGAGAACCTGCACTCCAGGATTCCTGCATCGAGGCTTGTGATCATACCTGGCGTCGGCCATCAGAGCAACCTTGAGGCACCAGAGATTTTCAACGCCGAGGTACGAAGGTTTCTGCTCGAGCACCAAAATTGAGAAAGGTTTGCAGACCCGATAGAGCTGTAGCTGCTGAAATGATACTTACCAGACCCAGAATGATTTTCCAGTCCTGTCCTCCAAGATCTTCCAGGGAAGCAAAGACAGAGGTTCCAACAATCGCTGACAGAGCAATCGTTTGAATGCCGAACCTGTAGTGCCACTTATCATAATACCGTGCTGCCTCATCAGCAAACATTCCAGACTTTTCAAGAATACCACCTGTGTAGCCGCTGCCCTGCATTTTGAGCTGAGGAAAAACAGCGATCAGCGCCAGATAGACGCTGATTCGCATCCTGTGGACTTTCCACCTCCCTGTCCAGTAAACCATCTCGCTTCAATCGTGAGAGTGTTCATATCCCTCGAGTGGATGTCCAAGATATGGGAAGGTCGCCAGATAAGGTACGTCGTTCCCCGGCTCTGGTATGCGGTCTGCCAGCAATCCTGCTGCAGCGTCGGGTGTGAAGTCGGGACGCACCAGGGGAAGTGTGACACCTGCAATCGCCCGCAGCTCTATGTCAACCACATCATCAAAGACCCTTCTCCCATTTGGAAATCCATCAAGATCGCCGCCCAGAAGCCCCAGTCGCCTGGGACTGTCGGTGCCGACATTCGGATTCGTGTAAGATGCTGGTATCGCCATATTGAGTCGAAGCAGATCCGCTTTTATCTCTCCCGTGAAATTCTGGAACCCTGGAATCAACCCGGATGGTATCCCTGTGAGAAGTATAGCTACCAGGTCTTCTCGTGATGGGTCTGTCGCTAAATTCGGAAATACACCTGGATAAAGTACAGGCAGAAGGATTTGCAGCTCAGGGTGTAAGTAGTGCTGGACGAACTGCGAATCATCCTTCGGGTCAGAGCGGTTCCAGAAATCCTTTTTACCCAGGGGAATAACCACTTCATTGATCAATGGTTCTGCAAGTCGAGATACCTGAACGAATGGACCTGCCTGGATCTCTTTCTCTTTTCCACCCGGAAGTACAGTGACCTTCCTCCTGCTTGCAGAAGAATATACTCCTATTACAGATCCTGGATCCATTGGATCTGTTGGATCTGAACCGTCCCGGGTCAGATGCGTCTTCGGAACCTGAATAGCGATGCTGTGGACATTATAGCCTCTGGTATCATCCTTTCCAGGCGCAGCCGGCGTTGGAATCAGATGTTTATCCTGAAATGGCCGAAGGGTTCCAAGATCAAAGATGGCACCCAGGTCTACATAGAAACCTTCATCTCTCTGACCTGCAAAAACCTTCACCCCATCATCAAGAGTATGGATCGCCGCGCTGGCTAAAGCTTCATAGTCAGGTGTTGATCTTGGACCTATGCGGTTGGGTGGAGTGGGTAGATCTTTGCCCAGAACCTTCGTCTTGCCCTTTCGACCTTTCTTGTTTCCTGTAATCTTTGTTACCGAATAGAACTGCCGGATATTCCAATCAGGATCATCGAGCGAATTGATCGGCCCTGTATTGTATAAGAACGTGCCGGGATTTCTGAATACTGTTTTAAAACGGAACTGGTAGGTGATATCTTCAATCCCGTCACCGTCATTATCTACCTTGATTTCATAGAGTACATCGTCCCCGAATTGGAAAAAGTTTGGACCACCAGCAGGCTCCTCCAGAGGAATGAAATTTGTTATCAAAGTGACGGTATCAGGCTGATCCGGG
>JAPZAV010000063.1 GCA_027460465.1 Candidatus Methanoperedens sp.
GCAAAATATGGAATAAAAACACCAGATGCAATACAACTGGCTTCCGTAATATCTAAAAATGGGGAAGTCTTCATAACCAATGATGAAAGACTGGATGCTGTAAAGGAAATTAAGGTTTTAACTTTAAGTGATCTTTAAAGTGACATTCTCCCCCCGCTATCTCGGAAGGGGTCTTAGCTCACCCTTTGAACGTATTAAGATAAATGCTCCTTCAGCTGCTCACCTTTGGATTGGATAACAGGGTCTTCCATCAGAGCAGGGTCTGTTGGGGGTATTTCGGCGTTTGAAGTTTAATATTCTGGAAGTGATTTATCTTAAAGCCGCAGTCTCGAACCTCCCGCTCGCATCTCTTTTACAAGCCGCATGAATTCATACCAGTACTACCGAATCAGAAGAGATCGGGATCGTCACATGCACTGCATCATAATCCACAGTAGGTTTCTTTGCTTTCTTATCTTTCTTTCTATCTTCGAAGTCTACAAATCCCAGCCCTTTGAGGTACATAAGGTCATGGATGACATTCCTGCGGTCTCTTCCCAGAAGAGCAGCAAGCTCGCTAATAGATTGGGGGGTCATGTCACGTATCGTCCTCAGTATTTTCACACGTTCCGGGGTAAGGATACTGTTGAGGTCGTCGATAGAGCTCACAATTATCTGACGTGGTTGGGGCTTCAGTTCACTTTTATGCGCCTGCTCGAATAAATCATTCAATCCTTTGAAGTATTCCTCTTTTGGAATAACGAGGATTTCAACATAATTAGCTTTCAATGAGGACCTATTTTTTCCTGCTTTTGATTTCATTTATCTCACTTCTCCTTTCATTTATTATCTGGATCATCTCGGTTATTATATCTTCAGGGCGCATAGATCCGGTGGGTTTTATCTCACCGAACATGTGGCGATGTTCTCCTATTCCATGTGCATTATCGTATCTGATTAGCTCAATCCATTCATGTCCTGTGTAAACACGAAAGTTGATTCCATATTTGATACCATTGGGAAACTGTTTAGAGTTCGGGACGGCGATAACGACAACATCTATGAATTCATCACTGGCGATTTGATAAGATCTGTCTATCAGATATTTTGCCAACTATTCACCACATCAGTGTGTGTTTTAATCACACATATATTTAATGGTATTTGTAAGAAGATAAAACAAAAGAAGAAGAGCACAAGCCTGGCAAAGACCCAGCCGCAACTGCGCGCCGCCCTGATATGGTGAGGGGAGCTGTGTTATCGTCGGTCTGTTCTCCGATAGAGCTATAATTGCACAAAGCTCGAGAGGCATCCGCTCTTTGCTGATGAGACTGTGATCAGGGAACTTGAGAAGCATTTTAAGACCCCTGGACTGCCTACAATAAACCTCAGGGCGTATTTTCGCATAAATGGCCGTGAAACCCTTATCAGGTAAGATTGAAATATAAGTACAACCATACAGTACAACCATGCCATTAACCAAAGTCAGCCATAAGTTTCAGGTTGTCATTCCTAAAGAGATCAGGGAGCTTCTTGGCATTTCAAAAGGTGATATATTGCAGGTTTATGAGAAAGACAATGAAATTGTGATGAAAAAAGCGGAAGATAAAAAACCTTTATCACTTAAAGATTTGAAGGGACTTGGCAAAGAAATATGGGAAAATATTGATATAGAAGAGTACATTAAAAAGGAGCGGGAAAGTTGGTAGGGTATAGCCAGATCGGACTTGATACCAACGTGCTGATCTATTATATCGAAGAACATCCTGTTTTTCTCAAAAAAGTTGAACCCATTATTGATAGAATAGCTGAGGGTAAAGCAACTGGAATAACCTCTTATGTAACGCTTCTTGAGATGCTTGTAAAACCCATCAAAGAAAAAAGGTTTGATCTGGTTGAACAATACAAAGAAATATTGACAAGCGAGCTTGATATGGTTCCATTAGATGAGTCTGTATCTTTGAAAGCCGCTGAGCTTCGGGCAAAATATGGAATAAAAACACCAGATGCAATACAACTGGCTTCCGTAATATCTAAAAATGGGGAAGTCTTCATAACCAATGATGAAAGACTGGATGCTGTAAAGGAAATTAAGGTTTTAACTTTAAGTGATCTTTAAATACAAATGAAAATAATGGTTTTCCAATTAAATTCAGCAAAGCTGCGTTCATCAATGCCGAAACCCTGCGGGTTCTCGACTCCGCACACGCATATGGCGAAGCCATATGCGGATACGCCCTCCCGTGGCGCAACTCAGGGCGTTAATCCGCAGGTTAATTTTTATGAATTGAAATGCAGGGTGCTATGAATGTTAGAGCTTCCCACACAGATGTTTTGTGCTTTCAGCGCGGGTGACTCGAAGATACCATAATTTCGCAGGCGCCTTCCTGCATCCAGAAGATTTTAAAACGCAATTCCTGAATCACCCGCGCCTCCACCACCATATCGCCATCATCAACGCAAGCACCGCAATCACAGGAACGAACGGCGCCTCCTTTGGCTCAGTGACGCCATGTGTGATGCCTGAGGTCTGGGCTGGAGTGGAGCTGGAGCCAGGATACTGCTCATCAAGGATGTAGGGA
>JAPZAV010000064.1 GCA_027460465.1 Candidatus Methanoperedens sp.
GGAGTGCACCGTGCTCGTGGCGAGATGATTCTGGATGGTTGTATATTAAGCCGTCGCCTTGGGAAGGCAGGTCATCCCGGTGTTAAGCCTCAATTATGAGGCTGGGAAAGGTGTAAAAATATATGTAATCAATGACCAATATTAATCATACGAAACTTGATGATTTCAAGAATAGATATGAAAATATCTTATTGCATGAAGCCCTTAAATTCGTGGAAATACCGAGAGAAATGCTGCGAAAGAAGAGAGAAATCTTTTCAGAGATCTTGAAAGGACCAAGAGAGGATTGTACATGACAGAAACAGAAATAATTGATGCGATTTATGAAAACGGTGTTCTTAAGCCTTTAAAAAAGATCGAACCTCACGAGGGTAAAATAATAGAGATACGCATACGGAAAGTGGAGAATGTCCTGAAGGAGACCTCTGGAATATTCAAAGGAAAATATGATAAAAAAATGGGTTCTGTATAGTCTTCGGTCGATGTGATAGGCTGTAAAAAATAGGTTAATGGATTGACCGAAATTTTATCGGTGAATCGCTTGGAATGAACACATATTCAAACATAGAAATAAATAGATAGAGTGTATAGTCCTTATAATGCCGGACGAAAAAGTAATGATCTTTATAGATGGTTCGAATTTATTTCATGCAATTCGAAGAAATGGAGTACGAATTAATTACAAAAAGTTACAAGATAAATTAGTTAACGGCCGTAATCTTATTCAATCATACTATTTCTGTTCTGTGCATCCACGACCTAAACAGTCCCAAATTGATTTCTTAACGAGTCTGCGGGATATTGGTTATGAGGTAAAAGCTTATAAATTGAGAGAAACCCCAGAAGGTGTATTGAAAGAGAAAGGAGTGGATGTTGGACTTGTAATAGAGTTTCTTGTACAAGCATTTAATAGAAATTTTGATGTGGGTATTATCATTAGTGGTGATGAGGATTACAAAGGTGCAATTGGAGAGGCAAAAAGATTTGGGAGAAAAATAGAAATTGCTGCATTTAATGAAACAATAAATGCCGATTTTAGAAGGTCGGGCAATTTGTTCATCTCACTGGATGACATACTGCCCGAAATAACAGATTAGATTTAAAACTGGCGGTTGTGGGGTTAACCCACCATGGAAGCAAAAGCTCAACCGCCAGATTGTTGTAGTAATATTATAAACTTCTCTCTTATTCCTTATATATTTATCGATTTAGTTATCATGATAATGATAAAGGTAATGATATCAACGGTATAAAGCGCGGGGGATGGGATTTGAACCCATGAGTTCCGCAAGAAACACTGGATCTTAAGTCCAGCGCGTTTGACCTGACTCTGCCACCCCCGCATTTTTTTGGGGTTAAACTTATATGTATCTAGTACTAATAACTATTTTGTTCCGCAAGAACACTGAGAGACCAGTTTTTTACCAAATGGCAACTGGTACCTCAAAGTCTGGTGCGCCTGGCTCTGCCAGTCACTAATTTTTATTTTTCTGCTATTCTGTATAGTTTGTGTTCTGAACTGAGGTGAAAAAATGAAACTTCAATTTCAAGCGTTCCCTCGCTGTGTCAACGATTCTACCTAAAAAGGTTGTATAGGCTCTAATATAGGATAATATACGTTAGACACGTAATACCAATAATATGATGTGACAGCTACATCATCCATATTTACTTGATTTTCTTCAAAATAGAAAATAATCTTGTGTAGTCTATTCAGTTTTCCCTATCATACAGCATCTACCTTTATCAACTAAAAGTTTACAGCCTATCCCATCAACTGAAGACTACACAGAACCTGCCTCGGATTAACCTTAAATACAGAGACGTACGTAATGGGAGGCTCTGTTGTTCATAGAACAAAAAGCTGGTACTAAAATGGTGTTCGTATTTGTGGTCAAAAACGCAGGGCGATAATCTTCCGGTGGGTTTATGGACTATAATCTATTCTCTGGACTTGTCATCTTCTATCTCATCGGTGCGGCATCTTCAATTATCTTCAATAAGAAGGACAGGCTCTCCTCTTACGCTGCATTTTTGAATGCAGCAGTGGGTTCCGTCTTCGGGATTCTTTTTTCAATATCGATCATTTCTGGGGAAAGTTTTAACTTTGAAATCCAGGGCACATCGTTCCTGAACTTTGGCTTTTTCGTAGACAGGCTCTCAGCATTCTTCATCCTTGTAATATCCATCGCCACACTCGCAGTTTCGATATATTCAACAGGCTATGTCAAAGAATACTTCGGAAAAAAGAATATCGGGTATCTGGGTTTCCTGTACAACATCTTCATTCTCTCAATGATCATGGTGGTCTCTGCAAACAACGCAGTGATGTTCCTCATAGTATGGGAAATGATGTCTTTGATCTCATATTTCCTTGTTATCTATGAACATGAGAAACCAGAGGTAAGGAAAGCCGGCTTCATTTATATCGTGATGACGCATATCGGCACCGGGTTCATCCTGCTCTCGTTCCTTATCCTGGCAGGCGCAAGCGGCAGCTTCAGTTTCGAATCATTCAGCGGTGCAGCGATCCCGCCGCTGCTAAAAGATCTCGTTTTCCTCTTCGCACTCATTGGCTTCGGCGCCAAGGCAGGCATAGTCCCGCTCCATATCTGGCTCCCCTATGCGCATCCCGCAGCACCGAGCAACGTATCGGCGCTCATGTCAGGCGTCATGATCAAGACCGCGATATACATGCTCATACGCGTCTTCTTTGATTTCCTTGGTTCAGGCGTTATGTGGTGGGGATTCCTGGTGCTCGCTTTGGGCGCGATCTCGGCGCTTGCAGGAATAATGTATGCTGTGGTCGAATCAGACATAAAAAGGATGCTTGCATTCAGCAGCATAGAGAACATGGGGATAATCCTTCTTGGACTGGGAGCATCGATGATCTTTTTTGCAGCAGGAAACCCTGGTCTTTCAGCCATAGCTGCTGTTGCATCGCTCTATCATCTCCTGAACCACTCTGTATTCAAGGGATTATTGTTCATGGGCGCAGGTTCAATAATTTTCTCAACCCACACAAAGAACCTTGAGAAACTGGGCGGGCTTATCAGGAAGATGCCGGTCAGTTCAGTCCTGTTCTTCACAGGAGTGCTTTCCATCTCTGCATTGCCTCCGTTTTCCGGGTTCGTGAGCGAATGGATGACCCTGCAGTCCCTGCTCCTGGGTTTCAGCCTGAACGATACATTTGTCATGATTGCCTTCTCCATCAGCGCGGCAGTTCTGGCTCTCACTGGGGCGCTTGCAGCTCTCTGTTTCCTGAAAACCTTTGGCATAGGGTTCCTGGCACTTCCTCGAAGCCAGCAGGCTGAACATGCGAAGGAAGTGAATTCGCCAATGCTCCTCGGAATGGGGCTCTTCGCAGTATTATCAATATTGTTTGGCGTTCTTCCTGTATTTATAATTCCTTTTCTTGACAGGATCGTTCAGACATTCACGGGTGACGGCTCCTTTTCGTATGGTTACTTTGGAACGATCACACTGTCGGGCGGCAATTCCATGTCCACACCCGCTCTTTTGATACTCATACTGATGCTTGCACTGCTTCCGCTCATGATATTGCTCTTATATAATGGAAAGATGCGCTCCCCGGTCTATGAGACATGGGGATGCGGTCAGCCAGTCTCTACCGCAAGGAATGAGTACACAGGTACTGCATTTTCAAAACCTGTGCAGATGTGGCTTGGCAGTTTCTATAAACCTGGAAGAGAGATAACGACGACGTATTCTGTTTCTCCGTTTTTCAGGGAATCCATCAGGTTTGGCTCAAGGACGGAACAGATATTCGAACGATACCTTTATGCACCTGCGGTAAAACACGTGCTGGAAGGATCAAGAAAGGTAAAGCTGATCCAGACAGGAAGCATCCATGCATACCTTGCTTATATTTTCGTGACCCTTGTCATCCTTTTCATGTTCGTGATACTGGGAGGCAGATGAATGCTCACCCAGATCATGCTTGCGATTTTCCAGATACTTATCATCATCGCCCTTGCTCCGCTTTTAAGCGGGATCATCAAAAAGGTAAAGGCATTTTTCCAGATCAGGAAAGGTCCCAGCATCTTCCAGCCCTACTATGATATTGCAAAACTATTAAGGAAAGACTCGGTCGTATCGGAAAATGTATCCTGGATCTTTTATGCATCTCCTCTGGTCTCATTTGCCGCAATACTTACAGCAGGTCTTTTGATCCCGATCTTTATTTCAGATATACCGTTTGGTTTTGCCGGGGATTTAATAGCAGTGGTTTACCTTTTTGCCCTTGCCAGGTTCTTTACTGCCCTGGCATCGCTGGACGCAGGAAGCTCCTTCGGCGGCATGGGAGGAAGCAGGGAGATGTTCGTGGCATCCCTTGTCGAGCCTGCCATGATGCTTTCCATATTCGCTGTGGCGGTTTACGCGGGCTCAACAAACCTTGGCTCTATTTCGCAGACGGTTTCAAACCTCGGCATAGATGCGATGTCACCATCGTACCTCCTCGCTTTCGTGGCATTTTTCATAATCGCAATAGCAGAGACCGGACGCATACCTGTGGACAATCCTGCAACGCATCTTGAACTCACCATGATACATGAAGCCATGATACTGGAATACTCAGGGAAACAGCTCGCAATAGTGGAACTCGCTGCGATGATGAAGCTGCTGCTTGTCTTTTCGCTCCTTGCCAGCATCTTTTTCCCCTGGGGCATGGATGCAGCAGGGATACCGGCTGCGCTGGGTATCTATCTTATCAAGATAGCGATCCTGGGGGTTGCGATGGCGGTGGTCGAAACGTCAACCGCGAAATGGAGATTGTTCAGATTACCCGAGCTGATGTCGATCTCACTCATGCTTTCGTTCCTTGCTCTGATATCATTTATCATAGTAAAAGGTGGATAGAATATGTCAGAACTGATCTTAGGTTCCAGGATGATGCAGTTGATCATCGCGCTGATATTGGTCTCAACGTTCCTGATCCTGGGCTCGACCAGGCTTTATTCCTGCGTGAGAGCCTTCGGGATCCAGTCGTTCCTGCTGGCATGTGTCGCCGGCATAGTGGCGTTCTCGACAGGAAAATTCGATATCTATATCGTCGCTCTCCTTACCCTTGTTATAAAAGCGGCATTGATCCCGTACATCTTCATATACATAATCCGCGAGATCAAAGTCAAAAGAGAAGTGGAACTCTATGTCAGCGTACCTTCCTCGATCATGATCGGCGGCGTGCTCGTTGTTATTTCGTATTATCTCATACGGTCGATAAACATAATGTCAGAGCTATCAAGCCTGAGCCTTTCTGCGTCCATGTCCCTTGTCTCGATCGGGCTTTTCATAATGATCAGCCGGAAAAAGGCCATAATGCAGATGCTGGGCATACTGATAATGGAGAACGGGCTTTTCCTTGGCGCGATCTCGCTAACGTACGGGATGCCGCTGCTGGTAGAACTCGGGATCTTCTTTGACGTGCTGATCGGCGTACTTATAATGGGCATACTGGTATTCAGGATTAACAGGACGTTTGAGAGCATAGATACAGACATGCTCAAAACCCTGATAGGATGAGCGCTATGATAGAATACATGCTCTTTTCCCCGATTCTCACGAGTTTCTTATGCTTTCTCACAAAAACGAGAAGGCAGGTCGAGATTGTGAGCCTCTCAGGCTCGATCGCAACTCTCGTGCTCGGACTGGCGCTCGTTGCTGATGTCTACAGGAACGGCATGGTTGTAGCATGGCAGAATGCGCTGTTCGCCGATGCTTTCGGCGCGTTCATCGTCCTTGTGGTCTCAATAGTGGGTTTTGTGGCATCGATCTATTCGATGGGCTACATGGGACATGAACTTGAGCATGAGATCATCGATCTTGTGAGATTGAGAATGTACTATGTGCTCTTCCACATCTTCATGTTCACAATGCTTCTCGTTGGCGTAACAAACAACCTTGGACTCTGGATCGCTATCGAGATGACCACGCTTGTTTCCGCGCTGCTGATGATCCTTTACTCAAGGAAATCCTCGGTCGAAGCTGCATGGAAATACATGATAATCTGCACGGTTGGCATCACGTTCGCACTGTTCGGCACCATACTCACGTACTACGGGGCTGTAAAGATACTGGGGGAGAACGGTGACGCGCTCAACTGGACATCTCTCGCTGCAGTGGCTGATCAGCTCGATCCCACCATAATGAAGCTTGCATTCATATTCATCCTCATAGGCTACGGTACAAAGGCCGGACTTGCGCCCATGCATACCTGGCTGCCGGATGCGCACAGCGAAGCTCCCACGCCTGTGAGCGCGCTTCTCTCAGGGGTACTGCTCAACTGCGCAATGTACGGAATAATCCGCTTTTACTCGATAGCTACAAAATCCACAGGAGCGGCTTTTTCAAGCAACCTCCTCATTATTTTCGGTCTATTATCGCTGGGCATTGCTGTGCCTTTCATCATACTTCAGGAAGATTATAAACGCCTTCTGGCATACAGCAGTGTGGAGCACATGGGGATAGTGGCGCTCGGGCTCGGCTTTGGCGGGGTCTTCGGAGTGTTCGGAGCGATACTTCACATGTTCAACCATGCAATGACAAAATCCCTGATGTTCTTTGGCGCTGGCAATATCCTTCTCAAGCATGAGACAAAAGAGATAGACAGGGTGAGCGGGCTGGTAAAATCCATGCCTGCCACAGGCACGATGTTCGTGATCGGAGGACTTGCGATCACAGGTTCACCGCCGTTCAGCATCTTCATAAGCGAATTTACCATACTTGCAGCAGGTTTCTCGCAGGGATATATAATTCCAGCTGTCCTCTTTCTGCTTTTTATAATAATGATATTCGCAGGATTTTTCTATCATGTCAGCAGGATAGCGTTCGGATCGCCAGGTACAGGGATAACAGCAGGAGAAGTGAGCAGATGGACGCTTTGCTCGATGGCGATACTGCTTGTCTTCGTGCTCCTGCTTGGATTCTACATCCCTCCTCAGTTCTATGATATGATCATGAAAGTGGTGGAAGTGGTGAGATGATGATATGAACATTGAGAATATAGATATGATAAGAAAGGAATTCAAAAGCCTGATACTCAATGAGACTGTTTCGCATAACGAGTTATATCTCACGGTGAAAAAGGATGTGGCTGTAAAACTCTGCGATTATATCTATCACCATTTTGATGCTCCTCTGATCTCAATGTTCGCCACGGATGAAAGGAAAATAGAAGGAAGCTTCAAAGTACACTACGTTTTTTCATTTGATAGAGAGGACGCATTCATCATAATAAAAATAGATGTCGATGAAAAGTCCCCATATTTCAAATCCATCACGCACAGAATCCCTGCAGCCAGCTGGTATGAGCGCGAGATACAGGACATGTTCGGTCTTGTGCCCCAGGGTCATCCAGATCCCAGGCGTCTGATCAATTTCGAGGACTGGCCTGATGGAGTTTATCCTCTTCGGAAGGACTTTGATATCAGCACAAAACCGCCAAGGGTAAAGGGTGAGTATGCATACCGCAGGGTGGAAGGGGAGGGCGTGTATGAGATACCTGTCGGACCGGTTCATGCTGGTGTCATCGAGCCCGGACATTTCAGGTTCAGCGTTGCCGGGGAGCCGATCATCAACCTGGAGATACGTCATTTCTATACACATAAAGGTGTGGAAAAACTCTTCGAGCGATTATCTCTGGATAAGGCTGTATTCCTTGCCGAGAGGATATCTGGCGATAACTCGGTTGCGCATGCTGTGGCGTTCTGCCAGGCTCTTGAGAAAATAGCAGGTGTGGATGTCCCGCTCAGGGCAAGATACACGCGCGTAATATTGTGCGAACTTGAACGCCTCTACAATCATCTCGGCGACATCGCAGGGATCGCAACAGATGTGGCTTATGGCTTTGGGGCAGCACATGCCAATAAATTAAAAGAAGAAATACTGCAGCTGAACGAAAGAGTCACAGGCAGCAGGATGCTTCGCGGAATGAACGCTGCCGGAGGTGTGAGGCGCGATATCGGGGATAAGAAGGATGAGATTCTGCTTACCCTTGCAAGATTTCAGCGCGATTTCAGGGAACTGATCGAGCTTATATTCTCGACTTCATCCGTGATGGACAGGATCGAAACAACAGGGCACATCTACACCGATACAGCGAAAGGGCTGCACGTAGTTGGACCTGCTGGACGCGCGTCCGGGATGGACAGGGATACACGCCGCGACCACCCGTATGCAGCTTACGATGAGCTCAACTTCAAAGTACCTGCGATGAAAAGCGGAGATGTGTTCGCAAGGACAAAGATACGTTCGGATGAGGTGGCGGAATCGATAGGATTGATCGAGCAGGCTCTCTGGTCGCTTCCTGAAGGCGATATAAGAGCAGAGATCAGGAAAATCCCTGACGGATATGCCCTGGGATATTCAGAAGCCCCAAGAGGGGAAGTAATCTACTGGGTGAACATCAAAGAGAACAGGATCGAAAGATGCAAGGTTCGCGACCCGTCGTTTTGTAACTGGCTTGCGATAGAGTACGCTGTGCTTGATAATATCGTCCCTGACTTTCCGATAATCAACAAGAGCCTGAGCCTGTCGTATTCAGGCAACGATATGTAGGTGAGAAAAATGTTTGAAATTATCAGAAAAACCCTGAGGACAGGAAGCCAGACCATAAATTATCCGCAGGAACCTGATGAAGCGCCTCCTGGATTTCGAGGAAAACCTGAATTATTCCAGTCCAGGTGCACCTGTTGCGGTGAATGTGTCTCTGTCTGCCCGCCCTCCGTCATCTGGCTTAAGGAAGAAAACGGCGAAAAGACGCTCACGATATCGTACTGCGGCTGTATATTCTGCGGCAGGTGCGAGGAGGTCTGCCCGCACGGTGCAATCAAGCTCACGCAGGAGTATGAGCTGGCTTCAAAGACAAAGGATGACCTCCTTGCCAGAATCGGGTGGAGATCATGACAGTGGAGGATGAAATCGAGATCATGGGGCAGCGCCTCAATGATAGAATAAATAAAATATTCGGACGCTCGCTTCACATTCGCGAGGTGGATGCTGGTTCGTGCAATGCCTGCGAGGTCGAGGTGACAGCGCTTTCAAATCCAGTATACGATATTGAGCGCTTTGGTCTGCACATCGTTGCATCCCCGCGCCATGCAGATATGCTACTGGTCACAGGGCCTGTGACCAGGAATATGGAACTTGCGCTTCTTAAGACCTATAACGCTGTGCCATCTCCCAAACTTGTCGCTGCCATGGGATCGTGTGCCTGCAATGGAGGCATCTTCGGGGATACGTACGCAAGCGGCGGCGGGGTTGACAGGTTCATTCCTGTGGACGTGTACATTCCAGGGTGCCCTCCAAGACCCGGGGCTGTGATCTTCGGCATCATGGTAGCTCTGGATAAGTTGGAGCAGAAGATAAGGAAAAAAGAGGTCAGAGCATGAGATATGAGATTCTTCTGGCCACAGACGGCACAGAACATGCAAGGAAAGCTGAGATCGCTGCAATGAAGATCGCGAAATCCTATGGTATTCGCATGGTGGCGATCTATGTGGCCGTGGCCCGAAGGGACTCTGAGCGGGAGGAGCTGGTTGCAAGAGGCGAGGAGGTGCTGGAAAAGGTGGTTGAGACCGGCGCGATAATGGGTGTAGAAGTACACAAAATACTTGTGGGAGTGAGCATGCAGAGGATGCAGAAAAGAGGAGACCATGCAGAGACGATCGCGCACGCTATCCTGGATGCTGCAGAGAAGTGCAGGGTGCATACCATCGTCATGGGGAGCGAGGGCGAGACCGAGATCGACCCTGAGCTTGGAAGCGTTGCCCAAGCCGTGGTGAGAAAAGCCAGGTGCACGGTGCTTGTGGCGAGATAAGGATGGTCATAGAACTTCGTTCAGATATTCCACGATTCTCATAGTGACATCCACGCCGCATGCCCCGAAGATCCCCCTGCCTGAAGGGGTTCCATTGATCTCGATGACATAATCCTTATCGCCTTCCATGATATCCACACCTGCATAAACAGCGCCGATGACCTCTGCAGCCTTTAATCCCAATCTTTCCTGCTCCTCTGTCAGAGTGCAGGGCTCTGCAGTACCTCCCTGGCTCAGGTTGTTTATCAAGCTCCCTGAAGGAGCAAACCTGTATATCGAGCCCATGACCTTCCTGTTCACCACGAACACCCTGATGTCCCTGCCTGGATTTTGTATAAATTTCTGGATGTAGAGCAGCTTATTTTTTCCAAATAGCTCACCGAGCCTGCGTACTCCTTTCTCATCATTCCTGACACATTCCACACCTATCCCTTTATACCCGAAAACAGGCTTCACAACAGCGCGTTCAAAACATGATAGCGCGGAAAGGGCCTCTTTCAGGTCGCTGGTTACCTCGGTTTCAGGGGTTGATATCCCGTTTTTCTGGAAAAGATAACTTGAGACGTACTTGTTTGCAGCCCTGGCTATGGACTCAGGTGAATTGATCACCAACGCCCCGTTTTCCCTGAGCTGGCAGAGTATATCGAATCTGAAAGAGGCGTCGTTATTGGTCGCAGGTCCCATATCGCGGACAATGACAGCGTCAAGTGCGTTAAGATCCACGCTTCCTGCATAGATCTTACCTGATGCGATATTCGAGATCGCCTCATCGAAGCTGAATTTCACTGGCTGCATATCATAATGCCTGACAGCCCGGCAAAAAGCCATGCCTGTCCAGTCTTCTGGATCTGTTACCGCTATTCCTATCCGTTTCATGACTTAGATGCCTGTTCTGAACTTATTTTTTATCATCGTTAAAGGCTTCGATCTTTATATCTGACAGCTTACGATTAACTCCTGCTTCCAGATGCCTGAAACCTGACACCAGACAATCCAGGAAATTTACCACCTTTTCTGCAGCATCGATTATCACACCATCGCTTGAGGCAACAATATCTTTTGAAGTCTTTAAATCATGGTCCACATGTTTTGAGGTCTTTGCATCTCCTTTAAGTCCATAGTGACCGATTCTTTCCCTGAGGTTGCCCGCGAGCTGACCACTTTTACTTATCTGCGAATCCAGGAGAAAGCATACATGCTCCGGGCTGTGCTTTCTTAAAAACTGCAGTATGGTGTTTATTGCTTCATCAGTGTTATGTGAAGCCCTGTAATTCCTGAAAACACCTTTTATATCCCTTATCACTCCATCGTCGCAAAGATATGCCTGCTTCTCAAGGATGCTTTCCATTCCAATAATAATATTGTATCCATCTATAACGATACTGCTGCCGTTCATTTCACCGCACGGCAAGAATCTGGCTTTTCTTCGTTCAGAGACCTGGTGCGGGAGGATCGCTCTTGAGAGAAGGTGCCTCGCTTCCCCGTCAAGCCTGTAATGATCGCATACAAATCCCACAGCACTTCCTGAAGGATAACCCCTGTCAAGCAAGTATCTGATGTCTGCCGCAGCGTTCTCAAGATTCATCAGGCCACCCTGAACCTCAGGAGCGCCGCAATCCCGCCAAGCGATTCAAGCTTTTTCCCTGGCTCGAATTCTGTGCTGAAAACCACGATCTTTCCCTGGGCACGTTCAACGTCCCTTAAAAAATCATCAATCACGGTGCTCTCGCGCTCCGTGCGCAGCAGTTCGTCCGTGATCAACAGCGTCTCTATTGCGCCCATGGTCTGCGCATTCCTGACCTCTGCCTTACCATACGCTGCCCTGCCGTCTATAGAGATCTGCTTCATCAATTCCTCGATCAGTTTTGCCTCCCTGCCGATCCTGGATTCCTGCACAATCCTGTCAACCGCCCCGCGGCGCAGTACTTCCTGGAAACCAGAGATCCCTATGGATGATGTATCCTCAAGTACTATCTTCTTTGCAAGTTCCGGCTCCTTTGTTCGCAGGAACTCAAGGAAATCCTCTTTCGTGAAACCCGGACCTGCCAGGATCACGGCTTCTACCTTTTCTGCTGAATATCTCAGCAGCGATGCCAGTTCTCCGAAAAATTCGTTGCGTTTGTTGCCCTCCGCTTTTCCAAGCGATTGCCTGAATGACGAGGTCTCCTCCACTCCGAACTGCCTCACCATACCAATGCATGCCTCTCCCTCCTCTATTGTGGCAATAATCACCTTCGGGCGCTTTGATGCAATCTCTGCCTCCCTTATTCTCTCAAGCTGATCGCTCTTCCACTTCTTTATTATTGAAAGATTGCTTCCCTCCTCGATGTTCAGCGTGTGGTATGCTCCTGCATCCACCCCATCCACAATTATCCCGTGTACCCTGAGGCGATTTGAGAACTTATGGAACTCTACCTTCTCTACCATTATTCCTATGCGTACCGTCTTTTTATCGGCTTTTTCAGGTCTTAATTTATCTGTCGCACCCTCGATCCTCCTCTTTGTGAAGGCATATACAGTGTCCGCTGGCTCAAGAATGTATTTCAAATGCCAGAGATCGTCCAGGGATTCTGTGATCAGCGAGATCTCACCTTCACCGAACCTCAGTTCTTTTTTTAAGACTTTCATATCTCACCAGAATTTACGAAGGATATAAAAAAGTATCAGGACGAGAGCAATACCAAGAGTCCAGATAATCGGCTCCTGTGGAAAGTCTATTCGTGAAGACGAACTGTTATTCCCGGGAGTTCTGGTATTTTCAGGGTTAATGGTTCTGTCAGGCTGGGGTTTTTCACGATCCAGGAACTGAAAGACATAGAATGAGACCAGGCTCTGTTCAGACGGACTTGAATATACCCTATCAGGTTTAACATACAGTAATATTATATTTGTTTTATTATATATGAATATTCCATCATAGGATATGATCTCATTTTTCACGATTGTATCGTCGTCCGTCAATTGAAGCCACATCGAGCCATCACTGCTTACGCTTTTCAGGCTGAGGACGTATCCCTGATACAGTCCGTAAGATTCCCCCGTAGCAAGATAGATATTGGTTCCATTGATCAGGACATTATTGGAGGCAGTGCCTCCGGTTATTAAAAGTAATAAAGATAAATATATAACTAAAGCAAATCTCCTCAGAACCATACCATTTTATTGAGTCTGTACACATGCTTATATATTTCCTTCACATCTCAAAAGACCATGGCAATCACAGTCAGGCTTTGTTCGGGCAGGACAGGTTTTGAAGTCAGGACCGATACTCAGATAGATCTGATCAGGGCAAGCGGTATACTCAGTACCAGAGTTGCAACAAAGCACCTGTTGCTGCTGAATTACGGTGGTGTGGATGTATCGATGTACCCGAGTGGCAGGATGATCGTTAAGACAGAAGATAAAGAGGAGTCGCTCGATATAGCCAGACGTCTCCTGGAAGAACTGGGTCTGCTTCGGGCTGAAAAATAAACTGTCAAGAAATAATAAATCAGGAGAGCTACTCTGTTATCATGATTGATATCAATTCTGTTATCGAAAACTATTTATCACGATAAAACAACATAGTTATTTACCTTATGCGGTTGCATAAGGCGCACGCTACGATGAGCTAGCAAAGATCAAAGAAAGAACCACAGGAAATATGAATCCAGGCTTCCAGGGCGTAAATGCCTGATGACCGTTCAAGGTCTAAAAGGAAGGATGGTTCTATCCAATCTTTCCGTAATGGAGTGCAGTAAGAAAGCGCACGGAGCGCAATTCGCAGCGAAAACAACACAGAGAAGTGTTGTGAGGGTGCTGTGAGCCCCGGAATACCGGGGTCGGCTCATCAACCCGATATCATGATTTTGTGGAACCGCATGTGATGTTCATCACTGGGTTTTCATCACTGAACCTGTATTCTCTCTGGTTGTGATTACCCCGGCGCTCAAGTATATTATCCCTGTGCATCCTTGCAAGGTATGTGGAAACGGTGGACAGGTTTATTTTTCCATAAACACTTTCGTAATGTCTTTTTACATCCAGAGATGTGAACCATACCCTGGGGTATTCGAATCGCAAGAACATCTCAAGCCGTTCTTTCAATGTGAGCGGTTCGTGATGCTGTGATTCGATCTCAGGAGAAACTGGATTTTCAGGAGCAGCAGATCTATCTCTTGAAGCAGACAGGATGAATTTTGTCGCAGACATGCTCCAGAATTCTCCTGAAAATTCTGCAAAAGCCTTTGTCCCGTCTTCCTTCACTATGGATATCTGGACTTCATCTGCTTCGATTGAATTCAGATATGTTACTGCAAG
This sequence comes from Candidatus Methanoperedens sp., assembly GCA_027460465.1. Lineage (GTDB taxonomy): Archaea > Halobacteriota > Methanosarcinia > Methanosarcinales > Methanoperedenaceae > Methanoperedens. Next base: position 14,138 of record JAPZAV010000064.1, read on the forward strand.
CTCTGCTGAATCAGGTCCTTTGTAGGTCAGACTGCCCTCGTTTTTTCCTTCGATCTCAAGACGTATCTTCATAGCACCTTGATAAGCTGGAGTGCTATCCACCGGGGTGGATAGCGTCGCATCCGGATTCCCCTCCGATGCCTCCTTCGTTTAAGTGGGATATTCAACGTTGTGAACGCTGTGTGAATAACATGATCGCCATCCTATTTAAAATTTTCAGTGGAAATAAAGGTTTTTCCATATCTTAACAAGAAAATACTCGATAATTACGTTTATTTTTAAAATATATGTTTTTTCCATCGTTTTAATTCAATGGAAATTAAATGATGCCTGGATTTGCTGAAAAATCTCTAGAATCATCAGGACTTATTTTCCATCTGAAACAAAGGGCAAGTATTTTTTCAGACTTAACACAGTTATTCACAGATTTTTGTCTAAAAAAGGCTTTATTAATGCGTGTATATAGAAACGAATAAGATTACCATTCAGACCATAGATTTATGAAACAGTTGTTACATGATGATATATGGGTGTTTCAATGGCAGGATACAAAAATGAAGGGGTTAAGATCAGGTTGAGAAAATTTCTCCTCAAGGATAAGATAGGCATCAGGAAATCACTTCTGATCTTCTTTTTACAGGCCAGGAGCTGCACTACAGGTGACGTTTATGATTACCTTGTAAAAGAGGGCTTTAATGTCAGCTATAAGGCTGTCTCTGCAATGGTAGGACAGATGCACAGCAGACTCGGGATTCTGCGGATATATTTATCCAGGGAATGCAATGTTTATTCTCTCAAAGAGGAGCAGTGGGACATTGTAAAGATGGTTTTAAACGGACATTCAGGCGTTTATTGACGATCCTCAGCCTCTCTTTTCTAAGACTTCAGGTACTTCTTTTTTCCTTATTTTGAAATACATGCTCATTAAGTTTAAATATCAGAAAATCTAATGCAAGCCGATTGATAGCATTGAAAGCAGAGAGATGAGAAAATGGAGGTCACTATCGGCAGGTGTGGGATTGCATGTGATGTGTGTATTCACTTTAATCGGGGATGCTCTGGCTGTGAAAAAGAATATTAAATATTGTGGCCAGTGTGCTGACTATCCATGCAACCTGATGCGAGGACTATCAAAAGCCTACTGTCCAGTATTTGCTGAAATAAAATTCAAACTCCCGCCACGACCATAAAACGGTAACTCTCAGGAATCATCCTTTTCTTATCAGAAAATGGTAATTCTCCCCTTCTTTGAAAAGCTTCAAAAACTGGTGCCCCGACCTCTTAGCCCATCGGGGGATGTCCTGAACAGCAGCAGGATCGTCTGTGACCATTTCCAGTACCTGTCCGGATTCAATTTTTTCCATTTCCTGCGTTGTATTGAAGATTGGTATGGGGCAATAAAGACCGATGCAATCAAGCACTCTATCTGGTTTTACTTTTATCTCTTCATTCATGGTGATCAATTTTTTCCCCGTACTTTTCATGGAATATTATTTCATCAATTCTTTTCCTGAACTTTTCATCATGTTTTGGCGGTATTGTCTCCGGGAACCCGATCGGGATAACAGTCAGTACGAAATGGGTATCAGGTACATTGAGTATCCTGGCGACCTTGTCCCTCTCGATACTCACCCAGCAGGTACCTATACCAAGTTCCCATGCAGCAAGCATCATATTCTGGACAGCCATGGCAGCCGCAAACCTGGGTTCGCCAATCTTCTCTACCCAGGAGAACTTTATACCTATGGGCGGCACGATAACAGCGATTGCCATTGGAACATCAACGAGATAACCAGAATATCGTGCGAACCTTGAGATGTCTGCCAGCGTCTTTTTATCCTTTATTATTATGAATTCCCAGGGCTGGGTATTGAACGGGCTTGGGGACCATCTTGCGGCTTCAAGTATCTTGAGAACAGCATCGTCCGGAACGAGTTCGGGTTTGAACTGCCGTACACTGCATCTGTTCCTGATAGCTTCAAATGTATCCATGCGATCCCAGAATCATGCTCGCCCTGTCAGGATTTAAATCTTTTGGTAATGTATCCGATTCTTCTTAAAAAGGAGCGATATCCAGCGAAACGGTTATATGAAATAAAATCATAATTCAATGCGGGGGCTTGGAATAATGCCAGACCATCATAAAATAATAGGTGACAGTAGAGATGATGATGATCAAGATGCAGCTTGATAGAACTTAATATGATAAGAAAAAAAGCGGAAATTCAGAAAATCGTATTATATACCGTTATTGCAGGATGGTTCGGGAGCGGTATCTGGATAGGTGAACCCTACATAGGGAGCTTTTGGGGCAACATTATCTTCATATCAGCAGGTTTGTTCTTATTTGCTTTTTCTATTTTAAACCTTTTCAAAATAAAAGAAATTGAAGAAAAAAAAGTGAAACTTTCCAGGATCAAAAATACTGGTGCTTTATTGGTAGTATATTTTTTAGTGTTCGTAACTTTATATATAGTGCGCTCTTTTACGCCGCCAAGTTCTTTTTTGATTTCATTGTTTTTCATTTACCTGACCCTGACGGTAACATGGATTGTGGTTTTTGAGAACAGGATGTTCACAGGTCATTCATTTCTGCTGCTATTGCTTGCACTGTTCCCGTTGTTCACAGGATTGATGCTTACGGGCGAAGAGCAGATCATCAAAAACTCCATCGAAGCTCTGGACGCTCAGGTGGCTTACTATGAAGATAACTTAGATGACATTGCGAATGGCTTCCTGACCCGGGATCTTGAAGATAATATAAAATTTCGTATTCAAAACCTTAAATCATACCTTGAAGATGCAAACAGAGAATACCTGTCAGGCGACCTCGGCAGTTCCAGAAAAAATATAGAAAAAGCCGATAATCTGAATACGCAATTGAAAAAAGATTTCAGACTGCTCAATCCCAAGGAAGCACTTTTCGATATGCTGCGAGATGTAAATAGCACCATCGCCAGGGTATCTTCAGAAGCACAGTATGTGCAGATCAACTCTAACTGCAGAAAATCTGAACTTGATCAAATCATGCTCGATATAAATCTGACAAAGACAACATTAGATGATGCCAGGATCAGATATCTGAACGGAGATTTTCAAATATCGTACAACTTGATAAAGGATATAGATAAAGAGATAATGGATATTGAGCAGCGGATTGACAGATGCAGAATAATATCAATTCCCAGAAAAGAAAATGATATACCTCTAATAGTTGTATTGATAATAATAGTCATTCTTTCCATGTTCCATCGCAGACACAGGAAGAAGCAGGACGATATTAAATGAAATGGGGTGTTAAACTATATGAGCGCAATTTACGGTATTGAAAGATTTCATGCCAGGAAGGAGAACTATCAAACAATCGATAGAGACGTTCTTGAATACTGTGATGTCTGCATAATAGGTTCAGGCGCTTCCGGCGCGGTACTGGCAAAGAAGTTCGGCGACGCTGGAAGATCTGTGGTTGTGCTGGAAAAGGGAGGATACTTCGAAGGAGAGGACATGAACCAGAGGGACGAGGACATGCTCCCTTTGCTCTGGAAGAACAGTGGAGCCAATTTTACAGAGGATCTCAGGATTGCCATAGCCCAGGGCTCATGCCTGGGAGGTTCTACCATAATAAATGATGCAGTATGTTTTGAAATACCCGATATTGTCAGAGAGCAATGGAAAGAGATGGGGATTGATATCTCTGATAAGGAATGGGAGAGCGCAACCAGAGAAGTTTCAGATGCCATCCGCATAACAGAGGTCAGGGATGACGAGCTTGGCAATAACAGCCTCATGTTGAAAAAAGGCTGCGAATTGATGGGTTATACAAAGCATTATCCTAATAAAAGGAACTCCTTCAATTGCATGCAGTGCGGTCTTTGCCACCTTGGCTGCCATTATGGAACAAAACAGGATATGAGAGTAACGTACATCCACAGGTCTTTGAACAATCCGAAATCCAGTATACGGATCTACTGCAACTGCTCGGCAGAAAAAATAACCTTTTCAGATAATGAAGTTGATGGAGTCGAAGGAAATTTCCTTGATAGATCAGGCAGCAGCATTTACAAAATAAGAGTGAATGCAAAGCTGGTCATAGTTGCAGCAGGAGCCATAGCCTCAACCCATCTGTTACAGAAGAATTCCATTGCGAAGGGAAAAGCGGGCAGAGGTCTGGCATTGCATCCATCGCCTTTTATCATCGGGGACTTCCCATTCGAAATAAAGGGAATCCAGGGGATACCGATGGCATACACCCTGCACGAATTCGGGGTAACCAGCGGGATCGAGGATGGCTTCCTCATTGAAGGGATATATCTTCCTCCTCTGCAATTTTCAATGCTGCTGCCGGTCTCAGGCGGGAAGCACGAAGAGCTGATGAAAAGATATAATCACTATGCCATGGCAGGCATCCTTATCAGAGACAGGTCAAATGGTGTGATCACATTAACAGACCTGGGGTTCCCAAGAGTGGCGTATTCTCTGGGCACGAAAGAACTTGAGAATATAGCCAGAGGCACGGAGATTATCGCCAGGATGTGGTTCAGACTTGGAGCCACAAGGGTGATAACATCGCATATCAGCAAGCCGATACTTAAAAGCGAGAATGAGATACCGGAACTGGCAAATGCGATAATAAACGACTCAAAGAACCTGCTGCTGGGCTCTGCTCATCCTCAGGGAGGCAACAGGATGGGGAATGATCCCAATGATTGTGTTGTGGATTCTAATGGAAAAGTGCATGGATTCAGGAACCTGTTTGTATGCGATGCAAGCGTCTTCCCGACTGCGGTCGGAGTGAACCCGCAATTGACCGTCATGTCCCTGGCTGAAATAATAGCGAACAGGATAAACAATAGATGGAATGAATTTGCATCTACTGAATTAAAGGACAGGCCCGGTGAGGTGTGCTCAATAAAGCAGCCCATGTACTGTTCAGTAAGAAGACTGGATGAAATGTACGAGATAAGCGATAACATGAAGTCTAAAGAGGCATTGATCAACTCTGCAGACAGGGATACAGTTGATGGAGATAACTGGTCATTTGACCCGGGCTCATTGACAATCTGGAATAATCGGTACTGGAAGGGTTTCTTTGCTGCAGATCATGATCTGGTCAATACAGCTCTGGTCTATGGAGGCGGTTTCTGGAAGAGGTTCTGGAAGGATGGAAGCCCGGTAAAAGGGGAAACCTATACATACGAATCCTCTGTCAGCACGGCCAGTGAAGCCATTGAAACAGAATATCCTGGCTTCGGAAAGGTCATTTTGCTGAAATATCGTGACCCTCCTTACAACAGGTTCTACGATCTGCTGAAGATAATAGATAAGGATACAGTGCTTGGAAAAGCCTATGCGGCGAGAGACCCTCCGAGAGGGGAGCACATACTCACGTTCTCGATGTCAAAGAAGTACAGCGTGGATTTCATGACCCATGACGATTTTAAGATCATATTCTCCAGGAAAGCAGTATCGCCAGGTATCGATGACGTCCCTGGAATATGGGAAGGAAAACTCATCTCAGATTCAACATCAACGCCTGTCATGTTCAGATTCAGATACTACATGGAAAAGGAGGACATAAAGTGTAAATATCTTTTTGGAGGGATACTGCCTGGCACTTCAGATGTGAGATTCACTGAAGAGCTGATGCTCATGTTCGACTTTACAGGGCAGCTCTTCCGTGATGAAATAAGAATGGTCAGAAAGGATTTCATGGTGGGGAAGTACTGCATCATGAAAAGCCCTGTTTTCGATCTATTAAAAAGGGCTCCTGGTTTCATCATGAAGGATGACAGCAGGGTATGCCTGCCATATGTACTGCACAGGGTAGTATGAAAAAAGCGATATTTGACCGGAGCATAACGCTTAATACTTTTGATGCCGTTATTACCATCAGTGGTAATAATGGAAATAGTCACCATAGACAATTCAGGAAGGCTTGTCATTCCTGAATTCATAAGGAAGAAATTGCATTTAACAAAAAATGTACCGCTTCTGATCACTGAATTAGATGATGATAAGATACTGATCAAAAAGCTTGATAGGGATGAAATCGAGAAAAGGCTGAGAGAGGAGCTTAAAGGCATTGATATTGATAAAATAGCTTCTGAAGTAAGAACTGAAGTGGATGACGCGGCTAAGAAGAAGTATGCGGCGGTTCTTGGTTGATGCAAACGAATCCCTGGAGAAATATTTGGAATAGATGCCAGTATTAAGCATAATTGCATGCGGTATGCTTGAAGATGAACTCGCATACGTGCTCTCGGAGGATAACGAGCTTGCTGAGCTGATACTGGTCGAGAACATGGAGCATTTCGGGCTGCAGAGAAAGCTGAGATCCCGGGGATGCCTTCCCGCACTGATCCCGCTGGACAGAATTCCAGAAATCCTGAAACGCGAGAGGAACCATTCTTTTCTGGAGATCCTGAAACCTCTCTGGCGCTTTCTCTTCATTGAAAAAATCAGCCGCAAACTGGAAAACAGGTGTACAGGAATATCAGGGAAATGTCCTGTTTTTCAGACAGGATTCTTATTTTCTATGGCACATGCGGGCATTCGCTTGGAAACATTGAAAAGCATTTTGAAGGTCTCGGATGCCAGCTTAATTTCCTGAAAGATGATAAAGGGGAGATCGTAGAAGACTGCATCAGTGCCGCGCTTGGCGGGAACGATGCCTATGCCAAGACAATGAGCAAGGGTGCTGGTACGTTCTACCTCACTCCGATGTGGGCTTCAGGCTGGAAGGAGTTTCCGAAGGAAATCATCTCCGAGCATGATAAAAATTATCTGAAGCGGTATGGAAGAGTTGCAAAGATCAATACAGGGCTTTCGCATGGGCCTGATTTTGACGAAAATGTCAGGAATTTCGCGCGGTTTTTTAATTTGAAGATCGTGGAACTTCAGGGCAGTAAAAAGATAGCGGAGCAAAGTTACATGGAGGCTAAAAAATTTCCCTGACAGGAATATTCTCATTTGAGCCACACGCAAACTTTAAGATAAGGCTTTAAAACCTGAAATAAAGAAGAATAGTGGAATTGCCACTGGATCATGTGTATTTCTTCTCCACCATGAGGACAGAGCCTGAGGTGTCAGTGATCATCTTTTCTGCATCTTTAAATCTCCAAGCAGCATCTTAAATTTATGATGAAATCCAGATCTAAAAAAATCACTCTGCCAATCATTGTAGAAAAAGACGAGGATGGATTTTATGCAGTTGAGTGCCCGCTCTTAAAAGGCTGTTATACCCAGGGAGAAACTCTCGATGAAGCGCTCAAAAACATCCATGAAGTAATAGAAATGTGCCTTGAAGAAGAGAGTGAAGAGGAGATAGAAGAGATCGCAAAGGATTTCACCTTTTATAGCTAAGCAGAGCGGAATCGATTCTGAGAGGAGGTATGATGTTAGTAGATTCAGAAGCAATATGGGCCCGCTGCGATTTGAACGCAGGACCTCTCGGTTATCAGCCGAACGCTCCACCTGGCTAAGCTACGGGCCCGAAAAGCAACGCAAATATAACTGCATGTAATTTAAACCTTGTCTTTATTTGCAATAAGGTTTATAAGTTCAAAGGTTATCTGGAACAGGAATCGTGTAATATACTTTTATACGCATATCCCGATTATCGGAGGATTATTCAATGGCAAGAAAACCAGGAAGAATGTACAGGAACATAACCCAGCGCTCTTATACAAGACGAGAATACATGGGGGGCGTCCCGGGAAGCAAGATAGTGACATTTGATCTGGGAAACCTGAAGGATGAATTCCCTGTTGAGGTTTCCCTGGTAGCAAAAGAAGCATGCCAGATACGGCACAGTGCACTTGAATCAGCACGAATAGCTGCGAACAGGCTCCTGCTCGAAGGCGCAGGGCAAACAGGGTATCATCTAAAGATCAGAGTATTCCCGCATGAAGTTCTGAGAGAGAATAAACAGGCAACAGGAGCGGGTGCTGACCGTGTTTCACAGGGCATGCGCCTGGCATTTGGAAAAGCTGTGAGCACAGCAGCCAGGGTAAGGGCAGGTCAAAAGATCTTTACAATATCCATAAATCCTGAAAAATTCAGCCTGGCAAAAAAATCGCTGATTTCTGCAGGGTATAAGCTTCCAACCCCGATCAGACTTGTCGTGGAAAAGGGTCAGGGATTGATTTCAACTTAAATTCATGAACGATTATCTGGAAAATCTGGACAGAGCCCTCACAAAAATACCTGAGATCAAGGGTTCAGGTGAGCGTTTTGTAGTCCCCGAACCCAAACTGATGACAGAAGGAAAAACCACAGTGCTTGAAAATTTTTCCGTGATCGCGGATAAATTGAACCGTGAACCTGAGCATCTGTTTAAATTCCTGTTGAGAGAACTGGGTACAGCAGGAAAACTGGAAGGTTCAAGGGCAATAGTCCACGGCAGGTTTTCTTCAAGTGTGGTTTCAGAGCTTATTGATGCTTATATAAAAGAGTATGTGACCTGCTCTGAATGCGGACGACCTGATACCCATCTGATCAAAGTGGACAGGATCCTGACGCTCCGATGCGACGCCTGCGGTGCCCACAGACCTGTGACCAAGCGCCAGGCAGCAAGCATAATCAAAGAACAACCTCTGACAGAAGGGGAGACCTATGATGTGATGATAGTTACGGTCGGGAGCAAAGGGGACGGCATTGCCAAGAAGGATAAATATACCATTTATGTGCCCGGTGTGGTTAAAGGGGATGAAGTCAAGATAAAAATCAAAAAGATCACAGGCAACCTGGCATTCGCTGAACTCATAGAAAAGAAAAAGAAATAGCTGCGCTGGAGATCCTGGAGGTCACTTCCTTCTCACCACGATCCTGAAGAAATCCCCTTTATTCTCAAAGCTCACGATCTCCTGGTCATGGATCTTGCTCCATTTCGGTATGGTCTCTTTTGCAGTGATATCATCAGCTATGACCTCAAGTTCCTCGCCTGGTTTCATTTCTGACATTTTGCGTTTTACGTAGAAGAGGGGTAAAGGGCACATCTTACCCCTGACATCGAGTTTTTCCATGTAAAATATAATTGTTTTTGATGATATTTTAATTTTACCGCTTTGAATCAGAACCCCATGGATAAGAATTAAGTTCATAAGAAATGTAGTAGTAGCATGGCAGTTTCAATAGCGCTTGCTGGAAAACCCAACTGCGGCAAATCAACGTTCTTCAAAGCCGCAACTCTGGCGAATGTTGAGATTGCAAACTATCCTTTTACCACCATAGATGCGAACCATGGTGTAGCCTACGTCAGGACTGACTGCCCGTGCAGGGAGCTGAAACTTACCTGCGGGCACTGCAGGGACGGTGTGAGGTTCGTGCCCATAGAATTGATAGATGTGGCAGGTCTTGTTCCAGATGCCCATAAAGGGCGCGGGCTCGGCAACGCTTTCCTTGACAACATGAGGCAGGCAAAGGCGATAATCCATGTGATAGACGTTTCAGGGGGCACGGATATAGAAGGTACGCCCGTGCCCGTGAGTTCGCACGACCCTGTCGATGACATAGCATTCCTGGAGCATGAGATCACGATGTGGGTGTTCGGGATACTGAAGCGCAACTGGGAGAGATTGTCGCGCAAAGTCCAGGCAGAGGGACTGAAACTGGAGGAGACCATCGCCCAGCAGCTTGAAGGGGCAGGTATCACGGAGCAGCATGTGAAGACCGCGCTTACCAGACTGAAACTTCCGAGGGACAGACCCCATATGTGGACTGACGAGCAGATAATCCAGCTCTCAGATACGCTCAGGGCTGAGAGCAAGCCCATGATATTTGCGGCAAACAAGATTGATGTGGCGCCTCAGGACAACATTGAAAAGCTCGTGAAACTCGGAGCGATTCCTGTGAGCGCGGCTGCAGAAGTTGCGCTTCGACTTGCGGATAAGAGCGGGGCGGTAAAATATATACCGGGAGATCCTGATTTTGTGGAATTGCCTGGCCTCTCTGATGCCCAGAAGGAGGCTCTCTCCAAGATCCGTGCACTTATGAATAAGAACGGGGGGACCGGAATACAGAAATGCATCAATGAAACCGTGCTCAGGCTCCTCGATCTCATCGTGGTTTATCCTGTCGAGGACGAGAACAGGTACAGTGATAAGAACGGCAGGATCCTTCCAGATGCATTTCTTCTGAAAAAAGGAAGCACTCCAAAGGATCTTGCGTTCATGGTACATACAGACATAGGTAAAGGATTCCTGTATGCAGTGGATGCGCGCACCAAGATGAGACTTGGCGAGAAGAGCGAATTGAAGAACGGGGATATCGTGAAGATCGTGGCTGTAAAATGATCATTAAAGGCCTATTTCTCCCCAGGCTCAGCCCGTATCACTCTCATCACCCCGTGATCAAACATCCATGCCTTCTCAGTTTCGATTAGATTTATCCTTTTTTTATAAAATGGAGCATCAAGCACAAGCGTCTCGTACTCCCCTCCTTCTCCCGAAATATGTACCCTGTACTTCCTGTTCAGCACCTTCAGATCTTGTATCATTTTTTCATCAAAGCGGCGTCCAAGCCATGACTCGTCCATGCCTGCAGCAGCCACTTTGACCATCACGATATCCATGCACCCGATCATCTCACGAAGCAGCGCTTCAGGTTCTCTGTGCCAGAGAGGGGCATACATGATCAGCCCGAGCCCATCGCAGATCCGCCTCACACGTGATGCCTGGTACTCGGACTCAATGGCTCCTGCCACAACTCCGTCCACCTTTACAAGGCGCAGGGCGTTCTGCAGGTCTTCGAGTTCCTTTTCCTTCTCACCTGAGGAGTGCATTGAGATGATGGGGATCCCTGTCGCCTCTGAGATCAATCCTGTGAGATGTATGTTCGCAGAATGGAACATGTATGAATCTTCATTTTCAGGGATTATGGTCACAAGATCGGTTACCTCATGACCATCCTGCAATGCCCTGTATATTGCAAAAGAAGAGTCCTTCCCTCCAGAAATCAGCGCAGCCAGCCTCATTTTTCTTTTGCCTTCTGTTTCTTTTTCCCTTCCCCGAGCTCTTCAATATCCACGATATCGAGAGGGGTGTTTTTCAATGCCTTGCCAATGGTGGATTTCGCGATCCTTGCAGCATGCTCTTCGCTCTCAGCATCATAAACCTTCATCTCGAGCATGATGCCAACGAGAGCTGTGCCTGCAGCCATGAAAACGCTATCGAATGCCTCGCCGCATGCAGGGCAGCTCGTTGTACCCACCTCGATATCCACAAAGTTAAGATCAGGATTGAGCAGCTTTCCGATCTCTGAGATCGCTATGTTCATCGCATCCTCCACACTATCTACATCCTTCACAAGCCAGGCGGCTTCAAGTGTAACTGTATAGTTTCCC
>JAPZAV010000065.1 GCA_027460465.1 Candidatus Methanoperedens sp.
AAGTCTCATGAAGAAGTTAGAATTTGCATTTGATTGTATAAATTCTTTAGGGATTAAAGATATATATGGAAATCAATATAATTTTAAATTTCTTCAGCTTAATCCGTTATGAAAATTGAAATGTCCGAAAGTCATGTAAAACAAAAAATTGAACAATATAAAACAGACCTCGAAGACTTTCATTCCATCAAAGAAAGATTAACAATGTTGCCAAATACTTCCTTTGATGGAATTACGTTACCGGGCAACGATTTTAATTGCTCAGAAAATTTAAAACAATTGTTGGAGAAATTTATTTTAATAAATAATATAACTATAATAGACTTTTCTGATGACAAATTGAGCGAGATTTTCAAAAATATTATTAAAAGAGCAATCGATAAAAATCCTCCATTCAAACAAAAAGGAAATTCATCGGATAGCGGTTTTAAAGATGTACTAATATGGGAATCCATATTAAATTATGACGCTATAGACAATTATAATAAAGTAATTCTGGTATCTAACGACTCTGGTTTTAACGAATGCATTTCTGAATTTGAATCTATAGTCAACAAATATTTGGTTCTTACTCCATCGGCAGATTATGTAAAGGAGGAAATAAATAAAGACTATGATTCTATAATCCAAAAGAATAAATTTTTGGATTTTGTAAATAAAGATTACTTTAAAGATCATATTGCTGAGGCATTATCCCATTTTAATTCAATTATAATTGAAGAAAAAGATTACACAATTGAAAGTACAAACGTTATTGAATATCTAGACTCTATTGATTATTTCAAAGAGGAAGAAACAACTGCAGAACTAATTATCATAATTTCATTAGTAAAATGTAAAATTGATGTTGATGGTGTCAAAAGGGAAATTTTAGTTAAAGCAAAGACTTATTTAGACGAATCAAAAGGGATAGATTATACAGATTTTGAACTTGTTGGAAAGGAGGGAAATGAGGGAAACTAAGTTCAAAAAAACTGAGCTAGGTAAGATTCCTGAAGACTGGGATGTCAAAACAATCGATGATATCAAAGGAAAAAAACCTTATTCTATTGCAATGGGGCCCTTTGGGTCCAATATCACAAAAGATAATTTTTTGCCTTCAGGTGTGCCAGTTATTAGAGGAGGAAACCTAAATTCTGAAAAATTCAATGAATTGGAATTTGTTTTTATAAGTGAAGCAAAAGCAGATAGTTTAAAATCAAGCAACGCTTTCCCAAAAGATATTGTAATTACTCATAGAGGAACCTTGGGACAAGTTGGTATAATACCTGTTAATAGTAAATATAAACGATATGTTGTTTCTCAAAGCCAGATGAAGATGAGATGCGATGAATCAATTGCAGATCCGGATTTTGTTTTTTATTATTTGAGGTCCCCTCAAGGTCAATACTTGTTACTCCAGAACACATCCACAACTGGAATACCTGCTATCGCACAACCGCTAACATCATTGAAAAAAATCCTGATTCCTTTGCCTAATTTACAAGAACAAAGATACATCGCCTCCCTCCTCGGCACTCTCGATGACAAAATCGCCCTCAATCGCTCCATCAACACCAATCTCGAAGCCATCGGACAGGCGCTTTTCAAGCACTGGTTCGTTGATTTTGAGTTCCCGGATGGGGAGGGCAGGCCATACAGGTCGAGCGGCGGGGAGATGGTGGAGACGGAACTTGGGGATGTGCCGAAGGGGTGGAGGGTATCCAAAGTCGGAAAGGAATTAGAAACGATATTGGGTGGGACTCCTGACCGCACAAATACGAATTATTGGACAAAAGGAACGATTCCATGGATTAATTCTGGAAAGGTAAATGAATTCAGGATTATTGAACCTACAGAATATATTACAAAAGAAGCGATGGAAAAATCTGCTACAAAAATGCTTCCAAAAAGAACAACAGTTCTCGCAATAACAGGAGCGACACTTGGGCAAGTGAGTATTCTTGAAATTGGCAGTTGTGCAAATCAGTCTGTGGTTGGAATATTAGAATCTGAAATAATTAGTTCAGAGTACATTTATTTTTGGACAAAACATATTATTGATTATGTAATATCTTGGCAAACAGGGGGTGCTCAACAGCACATCAACAAAGAGAATATTAATAATTCACCTTTACTTGTACCAGATAATAAAATTCTGATTAAATATGCTGCAATTCTAAAACCGATATTTGATAAAATAGCTTCAAATAGTTTTGAAAGTTTAAATCTCTCGAAAATCCGCGATGCGCTCCTCCCGAAACTGATGTCGGGTGAGGTTCGGGTAATGGATGCTGAAGGATTTGGCAAGGAGATCTATATATGCTGAGTCTTTTTACACGGATTCTTTTATTTATCAGTTCCTATTTTCCTTTGCTCATGATTTTTACTTTGCAGAACTGGAAAGCATATGGTGTTTGGTCATTGATTCCTGCGTGTATAGGTGCGGTATCGCTACTTGGGCTTGCCGCATTTCTCCATTTCGTGAGCACTACAAGTCCACGCGTCCAACAAGTTGTTCAGGTGCAACGCAAAGATGCTGAAGTTATGGCTTATATTGTTAGTTACGTTTTTCCATTTCTTGGACTCAATTTTGAGGATCCAATGAATGTGATAAGCCTTGGCATCTTCTTTGCAATTCTTGGTATTATTTATATTAATTCAAATATGATTCATATTAATCCAACACTTAATATATTTGGATATCATATATACGAGATCGAAACACCAAGTGAATCAACTCAGACGGTTATCAGTCGTAAAGGGCGTCTAATACGAGGTGAAAAATTGAATGTTGTGGTAATCGGGGACGATCTCCTTATGGAGCGAGATAAATGACAGCAGAACAGAAGTTTCAGGATTTGATAAACATTGAGGAAATTACTGGAGCTGTTACTTTGGGCTTAGGTTCATTTCCACCTGACTCAGAAGAACCCAATTATCGTAGCCTTAACATTTCAGACGGACTTGCTAGCGAATTTCGGACTATAATCAACAGATATAATGCAGCCTTTAGGAAGGATTATGGAGATAATGATCTGCGTCTTTTGGAATACGATGCCGGATATAAACCTTATAGCCATGAAATTGAATGGGTTGAGTTTCCTGATGTTGATTATTTGTCGAATCTTCTTAATGATATTCCAGACCCTGCGGATATGCCTCTCTTTAGTCAACAAGAGAACGAATTCCTCAAACATCTTCGGTTTTATGTGATAATAATTCAAAATGAACGAAGAGACCCGATTTATTGCTTCTGCACATATAGTAAAAAGAAAGAGCTTTCCAAAGGAAAGAAAATTATTGCCGTCAGGATTGGTGATAGATACGAGGCCTTAACGCAAAAAGGATTTGTTTTTGATGAAAGGATCGATTGCATAGCAAGTGGTAATTATGTATTTAGCTTTAATAAAAATAGATTTCAGCTTATCTTTCGCTTTTATGATAAATTGAAAGAGGTTGCAACAGAATCATTAACAAGTATTCAAGCTTGTATTCCAATTGCCAATTTCTCTGATTTCTCCACCTCATGCATGTCTCATCTGCAAAAACTAGAAAAACTTCGAAATATTGCAAATAAACCATATCTCGCACAAATTACAATAGAAGATATTCGTAGAACTATCGATAGAAATCGACTTAATGTGGAATTCGTGGTTGAAAATGGACAAGAGAAACTTAAGTTTGATCCAAAGGATAAATGGGCGATTCTCAATTTACTTGATGACGCATATTTGGAATCCGAGATGACTCATTTGAACTACGAGGTAAGCTCGAAGAGGCAATTAAATGTATAAACAAATCGAGAAGATATAGATTGAGAGGTTTTTCTATGAAAAAAGATATAGGACGTCTAAAACCAGTAGAAACGCAGGACGGATTAATAATATATTTTTCTGATGATGGTAAGAATTTATATTTTGATTATCCAATCGATGATTGGACAGGATATGGTAAAAGGCATGGGGGCCCTACTCCAATAAGAAGTGCTATTTGGATGATGGCTTTTGAAAAATATCGCGATAAAGTAAAGAATCTTTCAGACCTTCTCGAACGATGTGATGATATAGCCTTCAATCGAACGAAGGATAATCCTAAGCTGAAAACTATTGAGAAAAAAATAAAGGAACTGGTCAATAAGATTCCAGATGATATTGATGATGAAGAAGATTGAATACAATATATATTAATGGTGGAAGATTGATAAAATCCCGTCCATTCGCTACTATCCGCTATGCCCTCCTACCGAAGGTGATGTCTGGCGAGATTCTTATTAATGTTTCTGATAAAGGAAAGGAGGTTCATTAAAATGCATGCTGATGCCGTACCGTTGAATAAGATATTGGATTCAAATTTGCAGATGATAATTCCCATTTTCCAGAGAGAGTATAGCTGGGAGAAAGAGCAAGTAAAAACATTATGGGAAGATATTATAAAGGTTTATAAAAGCAGTGAAAAGAATGGCAAAGAACCAATCCATTTTTTGGGACCGATTGTAAGAGTAGAAGTTTCAACAAGTAGCGTTGATACAAGAAAGCTTTGGCTTATTGACGGTCAGCAAAGAATGATAACCTTAATGGTGCTTCTTTCCTGTTTGAGAAATGCTCTTAAAGACAAAGATGAGGCAGTCGTTAGAAAAATTGAATCTGGTTATCTCTTGAATTATCAAGAAGAAGGGGAGAATAGGAATAAGTTGGTTCCAAGTGAGGGAGACAGAGACAATTTTAGAAAGATAATCATAGGACAAAAAGATCTTACAGCAGGCAAGCTTAAAGATACATTTGACCTACTAACCAAAAAGATAGAAAACAATAAAGATGTAGATTTTGAAAAACTAAGAGGTATTGTAATAAACAGGTTGATTCTTGTTAATATTGATGTTGATAAACATGAGAATCCATATCTTATTTTTGAAAGTCTGAATGCAAAAGGAACACCCCTTGCACCGGCAGATCTGATAAGAAACTATATTTTTATGAAAATACCGGGGGAAGAAAAACAGAAAGAACTTTACAAAGAATATTGGCGACCAATGGAATCATCCTTAGTAAACGAATTGAATGGCTTCTTCTGGAGATATTCTTTAAAAGATGGAACTTTTGTAAAGTGGGATAGAACCTACGCAAATCTTAAAACGGAATTAGAGACAAATACCGAAAAAAATGCAGAAGATGAACTGAAAAAACTCTTTGAATACTCTCTTTTTTATAGAAAATTGATCAGCCCTGATGAAGAGAAAAATGAAGAATTGAGAAAAAGGCATAATAGACATAAAAAATGGGAAATCGGAACAGCATATCCTTTTTTGCTCAATGTCTACAAAGACTATTCTAATAATAAAATATCTTCGGACCAATTTTGCGAGATATTAGACATCATAGAATCGTTTGTGGTAAGAAGATTTTTTTGTAAGGAGAAAACCAATAAACTGAATACATTGTTTATCGGTCTTCATGTGAAAATAGATAAAAATGATTTCATTGGATCTCTGAAATCAAATCTCTTAAAAGAAAACTGGCCAAACAATGAAAAATTCATTGAAGGTCTTAAAACATTCCCAATATACACCAGCGGCACAAACAAATGCCGGCTGGTTTTAGATTCATTGGAAATTTCAGATGGCCATAAAGAACAAGTGGACCTGAACAATGAAAAAATCAGTATAGAGCATATTATGCCAGAAGCAGACAACAATTCTGAGAAATTATCGAATGAATGGAAAAATATGCTGGGTCAAAATTACAGAGAAGTTCATAATAAATATTTGCATACAATTGGCAACTTAACATTGACAGGATATAATCAACAACTATTCACAAAACCTTTTGAAGAGAAGCGAGAAATTCTTAAAGAAAGTCATTTTCAATTGAACAGATATTTTGAGAACTTGAGTAAATGGGATGAACAGGAATTATTAAAGAGGGCTGAGGTTCTTTCCCAAAAAGCAATCCATATCTGGAAACACCCGGAAGTTGAAAAATGGTTCACATAATTAAAGAATCTGACGTTGAAGGTGTGACCTTAGAGATTCTCTCAGAGTTAGGTTACAAAATCCTTAACGGCCCTGATATTGCGCCAGACGGGATAGCACCCGAGAGGCAGAGCTATTCTGATGTTGTTCTGGTTGAAAGGCTAAGAGTTGCCGTTGACAGGTTTAATCAGAGTATACCCAATGAAGCAAGAGAAGAAGCAATTAAAAAAGTATTAAGGACAGAGAGCCAGCAGCTCATTATCAACAACAAGAGCTTCCATAAAAAGCTGGTTGAGGGCGTTGATATCGAATATAGAAAAAAAGACGGAAGCATTGCGAACGATAAGGTCTGGCTTTTTGATTTCAAAAACCCGCAGAATAATGAGTTCCTTGCAGTGAATCAGTTCACAGTCCTTGAAAACAACAATAACAGACGACCTGATATAATCCTTTTCATAAACGGTCTTCCTCTGGTTGTCATTGAATTAAAAAATCCTGCTGATGAAAATGCAACTATCTGGACTGCTTTTAATCAACTTGAAACCTACAAAGCCCAGATTCCTTCGCTATTCCCTTACAATGCGATCTCAGTCATCAGCGATGGGATAGAAGCAAGAGCAGGAACAATAACCTCTAACAAAGAGAGGTTCATGCCATGGAAAACGATCGAGGGAAAGGAGACTGCACCTTCTGCAATGCCTCAGCTGGAAGTTCTTTTTCAGGGGATGTTTAATAAAAAAATACTGCTTGACCTCATAAGACATTTCATAGTATTTGAACAGGAACGGCAGGACATTCATAAAAAACTGGCAGCCTATCATCAATTTCATGCGGTCAATAAGGCAATTGAAGCAACGCTTAATGCTTCAAGCCCAAAGGGTGATAAGCGCTGCGGTATTGTCTGGCATACACAGGGTTCGGGCAAAAGCCTCACAATGGCTTTTTACACTGGAAAACTTGTCTTATCTCTGGATAATCCCACGATTGTTGTGCTGACGGACAGGAATGATCTTGACGACCAGTTATTTGGCACTTTCAGCCGCTGCCATGAGCTGCTGAGACAGAAACCAGTACAGGCAACTTCAAGAACTGAATTAAAGGAACTCCTCATGGTTGCTTCCGGTGGCGTAGTGTTTACAACGATACAGAAATTTTTCCCCGAAGAGAAAGGGGACAAATACCCTCTGCTCTCCGAAAGAAGGAATATCATCGTTATAGCAGACGAGGCGCACAGGAGCCAGTATGATTTTATTGACGGCTTTGCCAGACACATGAGGGACGCACTTCCCAATGCCTCATTCATCGGCTTCACCGGGACACCGATAGAAAAAGCAGATAGAAGCACTCCTGCTGTATTTGGAAATTATATTGATATTTATGATATAGAGCAGGCAGTAGAAGACGGCGCAACAGTAAGGATTTATTACGAAAGCAGACTGGCAAAACTTGAATTAAAGCCTGAGGATCGCCCCAAGATCGATCCGGAATTTGAAGACGTCACAGAAGGCGAGGAAGTAGAGAAGAAAGAAAAGCTGAAAAGCAAATGGGCAAGGCTCGAAGCAATTGTTGGAAGCGAAAAACGCATAAAGATCATTGCAAAGGATATTGTCGATCATTTCGAGAAGCGGCTTGAAGTACTTGAGGGGAAAGGCATGATCGTCTGCATGAGCAGGCGCATCTGCATTGAACTTCACAATGAGATCGTTAAATTGAGACCGGAATGGTATCATCGGGACGACGACAGGGGAATTATCAAGGTTATCATGACAGGTTCCGCAAGCGACGATTTAAAATGGCAAGAGCATATCCGGACTAAACCACGGCGCAGAGTTCTTGGAGATCGAATGAAAGACCCGGCCGATCCTCTTAAAGTTGCTATTGTGCGGGATATGTGGCTGACAGGATTTGATGCGCCGAGTCTGCATACTATGTATATTGACAAACCCATGCGAAGCCATGGATTGATGCAGGCTATCGCAAGGGTAAACCGCGTTTTTTAAAGATAAAAAAGGAGGACTCGTTGTTGATTATCTGGGAATAGCAGATGAGTTAAAGAAGGCATTATCTGACTATACCGAAAGTGGCGGCAGGGGTAAAACTGTATTTGATAAAGAAGAAGCGGTTGCATTAATGCTTGAGAAATATGAACTTGTAACAGAATTATTCAATGGATTTGATTATAAAAGATTCTTCACTGCCCCACCCAGGGAAAAGATGTCTATTATTCCAGCGGCTATGGAGCATGTATTAAAGCAGGAAAATGGGAAAGAGAGATATCTAGAGTATGTAACCCGATTATCGCAAGCATTCACTCTTGCTGTACCGCACGAGGAGGCTTTAAAGATTAGAGATGAGGTTGGATTTTTCCAGGTAGTTCGGTCAGGTCTTTCTAAAACTACTGTAACAGCAGGCAAACCACAGGAAGATTTGGATTCCGCTATCAGGCAGATTATATCCAATGCTATTGTCACGGATAAAGTCATAGACATTTTTGATGCTGTCGGGTTGAAAAAGCCAGATATCTCAATACTATCGGATGAATTTTTAGCTGAAGTTAAAAGAATGCCCCACAAGAATCTTGCATTTGAATTGCTCAGGAAGCTTCTCAATGACGAAATAAAAACAAGGTCAAAAAAGAATCTGATGCAGGGTAAGTCTTTTGCAGAAATGCTGGAAAAAGCGATCAAGAAAGCCCCTATCGGGGCAAAATTCGTGTTTGAAATTGTTCCTCAATACACATAACATATTTCTCCATTTTTATGCTGATATGCATATCCCTCGAATTTCAATCTCTCGATATCAGATAGCACTTCACCTCCACCCATTCCCCTTTTTTCGGCCTCTGAAACAACCTTTTCGATGTTCGCCCCTCTTCCATTTCTATTTTCGATGATCAAAGATACGACCAATTGCACTTTTTCTTGTTGACTGAGAAAACTTTCTTCTGGCGGCGGTTTACCAGGATATAGATCATTTACAGGATAACTTTCAGTCCCACAATAACAGATTTCAACAAGTTCCATTTCAGTATTACACTTTGGACATAATAGAGGGTCGTACTGGAAAATTCTCTTGATCTCATCTCTCCAGCTTCTTATTATCAGCACTGCTTCTTCATCACTGAATTCAGTTTGCCGATGTTTATAGCCTCTTCTTGAATAGAGTCCAATGTATCTCACTACCTTAAAGTTCTTTTCTGGAACATGACTGAGAAGTCTATGTACGAATTCGAATTTGTCCATTGTTACAGTGATCCTCTGCTTGGTTTTTGTATCTTCATACCAGAATGTCACCTGTTTTCCATCATATCGGGTTATTCTTGATTCAGCTATTGGCGGATGCTTGACATATCTGCCAATATATCTCGCCATATTCCAGCCTTCCCTTTTCTCAAACCTTCTTTTTCCATATACTACAAAACCTTTTGGATAATTCTTAAAATGCCTGTCTATGAAAGTATTTGTCTCAGTGCTTCTTGGCAATTCTTTTTTCAGCCGGGTTAATAATTCATATTGCCACTTCTTTCTCCAACCCTCGTATTTTATGAAATCCACATGAATCCAATTTTTCTTGCTCTCAAAACCACCCTCGGTAACGATGCTATGTATGTGAGGGTCATATTTCATGTCTGCACCATATGTTTGCAGAACCTGGATCATTCCTATTTTCAACTTGACTTTTTTCTTACTTCTTTTATTTGAGAATCGTATCATCTCTTCCATGGTTACTTTAGATGCCAAGAAGAGTATTTTCTGATGGTTAGGATTTCTGAACAGCTCCCATAGCGTATCTGGAATTGTAAAAACAACATGCTTGTATGGAACTCTCAGAAGCCTGTGATGGATTTTATCTGCCCATTCGTTCGCGGATTTTGTTCCGCATGAGGTGCATATACGGCTCTTGCAGGTGAAAGGGACATATTTTCTCGCTCCACATTCTGGACATTCAAATATAAGATATCCATTTTGAGGTTTCCTGCATAGCCTCAGTCTTTCTACATTTTCTATGACAACTTGTCTGAGTGAATCCCTGTATTTTACCTTGTAATCTTCCCAGGTGTTGTAAGTGAAAAGGATTAAAGCAATGGTGATTGTTATTGTAACCGATTTCTTGGCTTTTGTTTTTAGGGACACACAAAAGAATGAAAGCCAAAGAAATCAACTTATCTATTTCCAGCAGCGGGATAAGAATATGCGTTTATAAATTCCTATACGTTAAAAAAAATTTGGGAATAAATTCCATAATGGATATTGTTACTATTTGTTGGAAGGATATTCCTTTTCGCCAACCATCCTGAATCCATAGCAGCGCGCTTTACTGCCGCCTCCCGCACTCAGGATGCCCGCAGGCGGCCGAACCCTCCGGGCGGCGGGGCGGGGGCACTCATGGCAAATAACAGAATATTAACCACGGAGTACAGAGAGCGTTCTGGTTTTTCTCTGTGTTCTGGTATGAAAAAAAAGGATCAATTTCAATCGTCAAATGCAAGCTCACAAGGCAACAATTTTAAGATAGATTTTACAACATGCACAATTTTCAAACAAAACTTTTAAAATAATACTACAAGTGACCCTTATTTTTTGTCACAAATATATAGCATCAGCTAATCATTGCATTCAATCGGGATTGGTAGTTCCTATTTATTAAGTATTTGCAGCAGGTTTATCAACCGAATACCCCGCCTCGCAGAGTATTCCAATCATCTCATCAATACTAATGTCTTCTACTGGAATAAATTTTTGAAGTTTGACTTTCTTTTGTTTCCCTTCTTCTTCCGAATACATTTCCTTGAACTTTAGCAGATGATGTATGATACTTGCAAGCTTTCTGGCAAGTGCAACAATTGCCTTCTTATGACCTTTTTTTGCTTTAATTCTTTGATAAAAAACCCTGAGCTTATTTAGTCTTCCAATAGCGATAGAATTGGCTGCCAGAACAAGAATTGTTCTTAAAAACTTATTTCCTTTTTTGGTAATGTGGCCATTTGAAGATTTCCCCGCTGATTCACTTATAGATGGAGCCAGTCCACTCCAACCAACAAGTTTTTTGGGTTTGGAAAAAACATCTATATTCCCGATTTCAGCCATTATAGCAGCCGCTGTTGTAAAACCTACACCTGGAATGCTCATAAGGATTTTTATTTCTTTTTGCATTCCTTTTAAATTCAAGTTTTGATTGATCTTTGAGTCAAATTTTTTAATTTTCTCATCGAGAAATTTGATTGAATCAAGACATTCTTTTATCACAAAAATATCGTTCTGGCTCAATTCTCCTTTCAGAGATTCCTTTATTTCAGTTTTCTTAATTTTAATCCTTTTATCCTTGATTTCAGCAAATGTCTGATCGATTGTTTTTCCATTTAATATCCCGTTTATGATGATCATTCCAGACTTCCCAAATATATCTGTAAGAACTCCTGAAATACGAACACCCGCTCTTGATAATATTTTATGAACTCTGTTTTTAAAGGAAGTTCTTGCCTGAGTTAATTTTACATGTGTCCTTGTAAGTTCCCGAATCTCTCGAATTTCTTTTGGCGGGATATTTGATGGTTTTATTTGACCATTAAGACAAACCTCAGCTATCCATTCAGAATCAATGTCATCATTCTTTCTTCCGGGAATATTCTTTATCTGGAATGGATTCGCAACTATTGTTTCAACTTTACCTTCCAACAATGTATATGTTGGAATCCAATAGATCCCGGTTGATTCGATTGCTACTCTTTGGCATTTAGTTTCTATTAACCATTCTCTCAGATTCAGTAAATCTTCCATGCATGTACTGAATCTCCTGGTATCTTTGGTACCAGACAGATCAAGCATGGTTGCTATTAAAAATGCTTGATGTATATCTATTCCAGATGCATTAGTAAAACATGACAGCCAATATTAATTTTTTCATGTTCATTTATGAACCACAGTTCATAGTCGACTCTGTGGTTTTTCAATTTTAATGTGCAGTAGTTGCCCTGGGGCATATCGGCGCCGGGAATTGAATATTTTGTAAGTGATACAAATTCCATATTGCTAAAAAAATAAACTCTAAAATTTTCCGCTCTCACCACCGCCTGCTCCGTCCATCTCCTTCAGCACCAGCACGATCTGAGGTGCTCAACCGCATTCTTATGACGTACTTCTGGTACCTGCTGATCTCCACAGTGAAAGGCGCAGGGTCGCGCCTGAAGAAATATCAAGAGCCATATGGCCGGGTGTATGCCCTGACGCCGGAATACCAGTGATTCTATAATAATTATGACGGATGGATAGTTATATATAGGTTATTCTCTTAAATAATCTGGCTGGTGGTTAAAAAACGATTTATCATTGTAAGATCTATTTTATAAAACCATGCTTAAAAATCCGAGATGCAGGGGGATTTGCCTTTCTGAGTGGCATGGTGAATGCATCAATAGCAGATAGCTCTGCTGATATGTAAACGAAGATAATGGAGGTAAAACAATGGAAAAATCTTTGTACCAAAAGCTTGGAGGATATGATGCGATCGCTGCAGTGGTTGATGACTTTACAGGACGTATGATTGCTGATAAGCAACTTGGACGTTACTCAATTGGTCTCTGTACGAATTCAAAAAAGAAATTTAGACAACTGATCGTGGATATGCTGTGCGAGGCTACAGGTGGACCCTGTATATACACAGGTCGTGACATGAAGACCGTACATACAGGACTTAACATAACCGAAAGTGACTGGCAGGTTTCTGTTAAGCTTCTGACCGCTACGCTGGATAAATTCAAAGTGCCTCAAAAAGAAAAAGAAGATGTCTTTGCAGCTGTATCAGGTCTCAAATCAGATATTGTCGGAAGATAATTTTCTTTTTTTTCATAATTTCTTAAATCTCAATGATCCCGGATATGCCTACTGGGATCGTGAGCGGTCATATAATCTCAAAAATGATCCAGATTACTTAAATTCATGCAAGTATAGGGGAGGTGTATATCAGATAGTTCCATGGGTGTTCGGAAGGTTTCTATCTTTTTTCCAGTTATCATGATCATACAAATGCAGATAATAACCAGCATTATTATAAAAATCATTGGATAGTTTTATATAGCAGCAAAACCCATTATTCACAGTGAGTGGGTTGGAGGAACGCTTTTCAATCCTGCTACAATCCCGAGACCAATCCACTCATCAGTTGTAATTTCCCATATATAGATATTTAAAAAAAATATCCGGATGAAAGGTCTTAGATATTATCAATATGAATAGCCATTGGAGGTTCATTTATGATTCGGGGAAGAATCTCCCAGAAAAGAGAGGGTCTATCTGGTCATTCTGATCATCTGGTCATCATCTTGAGTCGGCGCACCTCTTCCATCCCTGTTGCTCGTGAGAATATAAAGAGAATCATCCGGACCAGCTACAACATCACGCAGCCTTCCAAAATCCCTGTTCAGATGACGGCGAAGCACAGGTTCACCGTCAATTATTGCCTCAAATAGACTCTGACCTCTTAACCCTGCAAAAAACAAAGATCCTTTATAATAGGCAATACCTGAAGGCGCCCATGTATCAGTTCCGCTGTGAAGCACGGGACTCTCAAGTCCCTGCGCTTTTCCATCCCCGCGGATCTTCGGCCATCCATAGTTTTTTCCAGGTTCGATCAGGTTCAGCTCATCATAAGCCTGTGAGCCATGCTCGGTTTCCCAGAGCCTGCCTCTGTCATCCCATGCCAGACCCTGGGGATTTCGATGTCCAGAAGAAAAAACAGGCGAATCCGGGAAAGGATTATTCTCCGGGACAGTCCCATCGTCTTTTAAGCGGAGTATCTTTCCTGCCAGGGAATTTATATCCTGAGCAGAGTCTGGAATCGTGGCATCGCCAGTCGTAATGTACAGGAGACCATCAGGACCGAACTTTATTCTCCCGCCGTTGTGTATCGAAGCTCCAGGGATGCGGTCTATGATCAATTTTTCATCAAGCAGATTCCTGTCCTGCATTCTGAATCTCACCACCCTGTTGGCTAAACCGGTGTTGTCCCGATATGTATAATACACATAAATAAATGGATTTTCTGCAAAATCTGGATGCACAGCAATACCAAGCAGACCGCCTTCACCAGCATGCGCCACCTCATCAATGGTAAGCAGGGGATCAGGCAAAAGCCCCTCTTTTACATGGATCAATCTTATCCTGCCTGCCCTTTCTGTAAAGATAATACTGCCATCAGGCAGAAAATCAAGAGCCCAGGGAATATCAAGTTTCCTGGCAATAGATGCAACAGCCGGCTCCATGCTCTTGTTCTCGGGTTCTTGAGAGATAGGGGGTTTTATTTCAGGGATGCTTCCAGGTCTTTCAGCAGTAAAACTCAACCAGAGAATGCTGATCAGGAGAACAACAATAACAATTGCAGCAGCGAAAAGCAATTTTTTATTTAAAGGTTTCATAACAGATCCCCCGGTATATTTCTATCCTTTGGAAATTCCCTTATTATATGGATTGCGGATTTCTTCAGAGAAACTCTGATCGTTCTCCCCTGCTCAAGACAGAGCCTTTCAAAAACATGCGAAGGCATTTCAATTTCAAGATCAAGATCTCCTTCTGTGAAAAGCAAGTAAGTCGCACCTTTTGAGACTATTTCGTTAATCCTTCCTGAAAAGATGTTCTCTTCTACAGCTTTCCCTATGCTGCGGTCTTCTCTCAGCACCATGACATGGTCTGGACGGATGCCCCATATGACTTCCTCACCGATTTTCAGATCCTGTACCGCGGGCGCGGTTATTTTTTCCCTCCCCTGGATAACGACTCCGTCCTCTCTTATTTCAAGTACCTTTCCTTTGAAAATATTGTTCATCCCCACAAGCCTTGCCACGTTCCTGCTCTTGGGCCTTGCAAAGATCTCTTTCGGTGTTCCGATCTGCTCTATCCCTCCATGCCTGTAGACAACAAGAGTGTCTGCCATTGTGTAGGCTTCAACCGGGTTATGAGTGATCAGAACAATCGGTATTTCGATCATTTCTCTGATTTTTTTCAGATCCCGCCTTAACCTGACCCTGGTTATATGGTCAATGGATGAGAAGGGCTCATCAAGAAGGAGTATCTGCGGCTTTGTTATCAGGGCACGGGCAAGTGCGACCCTCTGGCGCTGACCTCCGGATAGCTGTGAAGGATACCTTTTCTCAAGCCCGTGGATTTCAAAAATATCCAGCATTCTTTCCAGTTCTTTGCTGTCCTTCCCTGAACTCATACCGAAAAGGATGTTTTCCTCCACCGTAAGATGGGGAAAAAGAGCATAGTTCTGGAATAGATATCCGACCCTCCTTTTCTGCGGCGAGATATCGATATTTTTCTCAGAATCAAAATACACCGTACTGTTCACTTTTATGCAGCCTGCATCAGGATGCTCAAGTCCTGCTATGCAGTCCAGGGTCAGGGTTTTACCTGCTCCTGAGGGACCGAATAGAACGATCATTTCATTGCGGCATTCAAATTCAGCATCCAGTATGAACTCATTTGAAGTCCTGTTTGTCAATTTTTTGCATATGCTGACCTGCAGTTCCATCAATATCTATCCGTTTTACTGATCTTTGTGGTAATATATATTATAGCTATAGAGACAGCAGTCAGCAGGATAACAAGCATGGTAGCGAGCTGATCTTCACCTGATTGGACTGCGCTGTAAATGGCAAGAGGCATCGTACTTGTCTTACCAGGGATGTTCCCTGCGACCATTATCGTTGCTCCGAATTCCCCCAGCGCCCTGGCAAAACTGAGAATAAGACCGGCTATCAATCCTCTTTTCGCAAGTGGCAGGGTTACAAGGAAGAAAGTCTGGATTTCGGATTTTCCAAGAGTGAACGCTGCTTTCTCATATTCTATATCGACAGATTCGATCGCAGCTTTTGCAGATTTTATCATAATAGGGATTGCAACTACAGTTGCGGCTACAACAGCTGCCTGCCATGTGAACATTATGCTCCAGCCAGTCAAATTGTATATATGATTCCCAATGATCCCATTTTTTCCAAGGAGTATGATGAGATAGTACCCTGTAACCGTTGGAGGAAGTATCATTGGAAGCGTTGTGAAAGCGTCCAGCAGCGTTCTTCCGAAAAACCGCTTTCTTGCCAGCACGTATGCAGTTAATGTGCCGAATACAGCTATTATAATTGTAGCTACCAGTGATATCCACAGCGATAGAACCAGAGGAGAATAATCCATACTATCCACATCACTTGAAACCATATCTGCGCAATATGGTCTGTCCCTCATCGCTTATGATATATTCAATGAATTGCTTTGATATCTCCGGATTCTGGCTGTCATGTATGACTGCGATCGGATAGACTATGGGCGGATAAAAGCTATCATTTACTTCTGAGACTGTCATATTGCTTTTTAAGGTATCAGAGAAATAAACAAAACCTGCATCCACTTCTCCGCGCTCTGCATAATCAAGCACCTGGCGCACGTTCTCGGCGAAAATGAGTTTTGGCGCCAAGCTCTCATATACCCCTGCGTTCTTCAGGAATGTTTCGGCATATCTGCCAGCAGGCACTGTTCTTGGATCTCCGATTGCTATTTTCTTCACATTTTTATCCCTTAGTTCTTCGATCCTCAGCCTTGAAGGCGCAATGATGACAAGCCTGTTTTTCGCGAAGTCTTTCCGCGTTGATCCGAGCACCAGTCCTTTTTCCTCCAGCATATCCATCTCCTTCTTTGATGCACTTGCAAATATATCCACCGAAGCACCCTGTTCTATTTGTTTTTCAAGTGTTCCTGAAGCGCCAAAATTAAAATATATCCTTACTTCAGGATTTTTTTTCTGAAATTCTTCCCCTATATCCTTCAATGCATCCTTCAGACTTATTGCTGCCGAAACCGTGATCTCCCGGGTTATATCTCTGTTATCCTGTACACATCCAGAGGTGAGCAGCACAATAACAAATAATAAAAAAAATCTTCTCTGAAAAATATTAATTGAAATCATCACCGAACTTTATTTCAATATTATCAAGCAGCAAATTCAATATCAAATTTGTTTCCTGCACGTTGTTGCATTGCGATATGATTTCATCCTGCTTCTGAATATATTTCCCATCCACGATTTCACTGCCGCAGTTCTGGAACATGAGGTTGATGCTCTCTTTTGAATACTCAAGATGGAATTGCAGTCCTATTACCCGTCCTCTATAATCGAATGCCTGACTCGCGCATCCCTCACTTTCCGCAATTCTCATAGCACCTGGAGGTACTCTGAATGTATCCCCGTGCCAGTGAAAAGCTGTGAACCTGCCGGGCAGAGTATTGAAAACCTGGGAGTTTCTTGCCTCCTTAGTAAATGATACAGGGAACCATCCGATTTCTTTGTATTTATTCCTGCTCACCTTGCCGCCGAGAGCATCTGCGATGAGCTGGGAGCCAAGACATACCCCTAAAACAATCTTTTTATGCATGATCGCCTCAATGATGAATTTTTTCTCCTGCACAAGCCAGGGATATTTATCTTCTTCATAGATGTTCATAGAACCTCCCATTATGATCAGCCAGTCGAAGTCCCCCATATCCGGAAGCTCTTCATTATTGTAGAGAAGCGTTCTTGAAATGCTGTGACCTCTATTCTTTGCCCAGACTTCAATATTTCCCAGTCCTTCGAACGGCTCATGCTGCAGGGAATGTAGTCTCATAAATATCCTGATTTTTTCCCGACTTTATCTTCTCTCCTCATTATTAAACCTGTACGTGTGTATGATGTCATCTGCCCTAATTATGCCTATTCTCTCTCCATGTTCTACCACTGCTATATGAGAGGCTTTGCACTTCTCAAACATCGCTACCGCATCTGAAAGCCATTTATCCGAATCAATTGTAAGTTCAGGAGAGTGCATCACTTCATCTACTGATATATCCATATTCGCTCTCTCTACCACCGTGTGCATGATATCCTCTACAGAAACAATGCCAGCAAGCTTCTCATTTCTGCTGACCAGCACACTTGAAATTTTGGTCTTTATCATGAGGTGTGCTGCCTCACTGAGTTTTGTCCCGGTGGGAACTACCACCGGGTTTTTCAGGAGGATTTGGTTTATTTTTGCCATAATGATCTATGCAATTTGATTTTTATTTTTCTTATTTTCTCCTTCAGTTGCTTCTTATCCTGGGTTCGCACACGATATTCTTCTTCGGACACCCTCTGGCACATGAACCGCATCCAATGCAGTTTTCCGGATGCGCCACTGTCATAACTTTCGCTCCGCAGAGGTCATCGCTGTTTGGATGGTCTATGTACTCAAACACGCTGCGTCCGCAGATCTTGAAACATTTTCCGCAGCATCCGCAGTCGTTTATGTTGCTCTTCACCACAAAGGTTGGAACCCATGTTCCGCCAGAAGCTGTTATTCCTGTTATGTATTCCATAATTCCACCTCACTGATGCAGCTTATTGGGATCGTACTTGTGTCCCAGGATCGCATTTGTCATCTGGTCAAGCAAATATATCGAGCCGTTGTATCCTATGATAGGATAGCGGTACACGCCCACCCTGTCATACACAGGGAATCCCACACGAACCAGAGGCACATTCTCGTCGTCAGCTATGTCCTTGCCCTTGGAGTTCCCAACTATCAGTTCTGCACCATAGGTCTTCACGACCTTATGGAACTCATAGAGATCCGTGCCTTCGAGTATCTGCGTATCCACACTGTATTCGCTGTTCACTGCCTTTATATCAGGAGCAAAGTCCTTATGCCTTGTCGCTGTCATTGCAACAGTAGGATTCATCCCTGCTTCAGCCGCGAATCGCACGATGGCAGAGACGATATCAGGGTCTCCGAATATCGCGACCTTGCGCCCGAACATGTAGTGGTGCACATCAACCATGCTGTCGATCAGTCTCCCGCGCTCCCTGATGATCTCATCCGGAATCGGGGCACCGCTCAACTTGCTGATATTCTGCACGAACCTGTCCGTGTTCACAACTCCTATGGGTGCAGGGTCAAGCACCGCAGGTACATTGAACTTGTTCTTCAGATATACGGCTGCAGAACCCGCTGTCCTGCAGAGCGTTATCGTGCCCAGGGAGTTGGCTGAGTCAACAATTTCTGAAGGCAGAGTTCCTCCGTCAGGCAGCAGGGGCTTATGACCTCCAGGCATTATGGGTGTATCAAGGGTCTCTGAGATATCTGTAAGGAATATGCTCTTCACATTCATGATGCGAAGCATGTTCTTTATCTCCCTGATATCTCCTGGATTGATCACGCCCGTGATGATGTTTATTTTGTTATTGGGCTCGCCCTTTGCTGCCAGTGTTTCCAAAAGCGTGCGCAGCGCATTGTCATAGCCGGTGAGATGCGTGCCCACGTAGCTGGGAGTGGATGCAGGGATTATCTTCATGGCATCTCCAGGCACAAGGGCATTTTTTGCGATCAGTTTTACATCATCACCTATGGTCTCGCTCATACATGTCGTGCATATGCCGATAAGGGCAGGATTTAGCCTCGACTTCACGTTCTTTATGGCTTCAGTCAGGTTCTTGGCTCCTCCATAGATAGCGGCATCCTCAGCAAGTGAAGATACTGCCACTTCTGCAGATTCACGGAAGTGGCGTGCTATATTGTAGCGTGGGTACGTGCTGCATCCCTGAGAACCATGCACCAGAGGGACGCAGCCGTGCACACCCATGTAGGCAAGTATTGCGCCCATAGGCTGACACATCTTGGGCGGGTTGATTGTGACACTTCGTGCCATTTAGCTCACCTCCATAGTCCCCGTATTTAAATACGGGGTCTGAACGAACTTCCACACTGGGCTATTGACAGCAACATCAATATCCCTGGCAAAATTCACGAATCCCTCAAAGCCGGCATACGGTCCTTCCTCGTATGAATGACCGTTGATAAAGGGAATGCCAAGCTTGTAAGTCAGATATTTCTCCTTCAGGCCCCCGATAAAGAAATCGGGCTTGAGCTTGACCAGGTATTCCTCTATCTCAAGGGCATTCGGGTTGTCTATGCAGATATGTCCTGGCTTCACCTTGGACATGATCTTCTCGTAGTCGTCCTTGTGCCCGAATGTTGTCGCAGTGAGGATCGTTTCGATGCCCAATTCCCGCATCGGCTCGATCCAGTGCCATGCTCTGGGAGCTCCCTGGTATATAAAGCACTTCTTGCCATCAAGCCTCTTTCGATAGTGATCTATCTCTGGCTGGTACCTGGCAAGCTCCTCTGCTATCACCTTCTCCGCGTTCTCCTCGAGGTGGAAGAACTTTCCCACATCGCGAAGAGCTTCTGCTGTCTGCTTCATCCCGAAAAGGGATACATTGATATAAGGGATACCGTACTTGTCATTGATCATTTTTGCTATGTATGTCGAAGACCTCTGGCACTGCACGATGTTCAGCTTCGCACGATGCATTGGCGGAATATCAGAGAACGAAGCATTGCCCGTGAACACCGAAAGGACTCTTACACCCATCCGCTCAAAAAGCGGTTTGACTATCCATGCATCTCCATCGATGTTGAATTCACCGATGATGCACATGTCGTAAGGTGTAGTTGTTTCGGGTTCCTCTGTCCCTACCACTTTCTCAAACAGCGTGCGGTTTGCTATGTGATGTCCCAGGGACTGGCTCACGCCTCTGAAGCCCTCACAGTGGAAAGGCACGACAGGTATCCCGATCTTTTCTGAAGCCTGCTTGCATATCGCTTCTGTATCGTCGCCTATCAGCCCGACCACACATGTGGAATAGACGAAAACAGCCTTGCCTTCGGGGAACAGTTCATGTGCTTCTATAATGGAATTTAACAGCTTTTTTGCACCCCCGTATATCACGCTTTCTTCGGTCAGGTCCGTGCTGAAGCAGTACTTTCTGTGAAGCTTCATGTCCGAAAGGTTCCTGCGTGTGCCCCAGGTATAGTAGGCACATCCTATCGGGCCGTGCACCAGTTGTATTGCGTCCTTTACTGGTCCGCCTACCACACCCCTGCACCCTGCGAACGTGCAGCCCCGCTCGGTCATGTCTCCCGGGACTGTCTGGATATTGCACAATGGCAATACCATGTTCCCGGGTTCATGGCATACGATGTGCGGCCGGCGCTGAGGTATGGGTATGTCGCATTCCGGTAATATTGTTGTCATTTCATTTCTCCGTTAATCCGATTTTAAGATTACATTTTTATATAATTGCCTGTTCTCCATTCTCTCCTGTTCTCACCCTCACAGCATCATCCACAGGGCACACGAAGATCTTTCCATCTCCTATGTGTCCGGTCTGATTTGTCCTGATTATGGTCTCAACCACTCTTGGGACATCATCATCCTCGACCACTGCGGAGATCATCCTCTTGGGGATAAAGCGCATGCTTGTGCCGGTATTTCTCTCCTCCATTTCAGTGAGTTTGGGATCAAGTTCATAATTCCATCCTGGCAGTCCCTTCTGTTTGCCTCTGCCTTCCACGCTTACCATCGTGAGTGCAGGAATCCCTATCCCCAGAAGACCTGCCTTTGTCTCCTGAAGATTGTGTCTTCGTATTATAGCGAGTACTTCTTTCATGATCTCACCTATAATCCAGAAGCTCCTGTCCTCACAGTGTATGCTTCTGAAACATCGGTCACGAAGATCTTTCCGTCGCCGATATTCCCTGTGCGCGCGCTGTTCTGGATAACGTTCACTGCCTTTGGAAGCTCCTCATCATTCACGACAAGCATCAGCATCACCTTGGGCAGCTCGTCGTAACAAACGGTCCCTACCCTGATGCCCTTCTGCTTGCCGCGCCCGAAAACGTTCATCTTGGTCAAGGAGTAGAACCCTTCTTTTTCCAGGTGCTCCACAACCTTCTCTTCCTTGTTTGGTCTGATTATTGCACGTATCATCTTCATGTTCTCACCTCTCAACTATTCCGAATTCCACCATCATGTCCTCAAGCTCCTGCATGGCCATTGGCTTTGGGATCACGAAATTCCTGTTCTCTATGATGTTCTTCGCAAGGGAACGATAGACCTCAGCCTGCTTGCATGTGGGATCAAAGTCTATCACGGTCTTTCGGTTGATCTCAGCTCGCTGCACCATATTGTCCCGCGGCACGAACTGAATCAGCTGCGAACCTATCTTTTTTGAGAACTCTATCAGAAGTTCAAGTTCATTGTCCACATTACGTGAATTGCATATTATGCCGCCCAGGCGAGCATCACCGTTCTCAGCGAACCTCACTATACCCTTGCAGATGTTGTTGGCAGCGTAGAGAGCCATGAGTTCTCCCGATGCCACGATGTATATCTCTTTGGCATAGCCCTCACGTATAGGCATGGCAAAGCCGCCGCATACAACGTCACCCAGCACATCGTAGAAGACGAAATCGAATTCTTCGTTATACGCACCAAGCTCTTCCAGCAGTTTTATTGCAGTGATGACCCCTCGTCCTGCACAACCAACGCCTGGTTCCGGACCTCCAGCTTCGACGCACTTTATCCCGCCAAAGCCAGTGTGCCTTACAGTATCAAGTTTTACGCCTCCAGTACCGTTGTCACGCATGGTGTCAAGCACCGTTGCCTGCGCCTTTCCTCCCAGCAGCATTCTCGTCGAGTCTGCCTTCGGATCACACCCTATCTGCATTACGCGCTTGCCGATTGAAGCGAGCGCAGCAGTAAGGTTCTGTGTGGTGGTAGACTTACCGATTCCACCTTTTCCATATATTGCTATCTGTCTCATGTTCCTCCTATAAGGTAAACGACAGCCTACTGGTGATATAATAATATATAAAGCTTGTCAGTATTAAAAAGTTACATATGATTAATCTTAAATATTATTAAATATTCAGTAGCTTGCCGTATGCCTTTGATAGACATAGGCTAATTGGAGGAAAAATAAATATGGGCATAAAAAGATCAATATGCTGGTCCGTAATAATGAGTTTTCTAATGCTATCTGCGCCTGCTCTGGCTGCAGAAGCATCTGCAATAGATACTGGAGATACTGCTTGGGTCCTCATAAGTGCTGGACTCGTGATGCTGATGATTCCCGCAGTAGGTTTGTTCTACGGCGGTATGGTGCGGAAAAAGAACGCCCTCTCAACTATAATGTTCAGCTTTGCAATTCTCGCATTGATTAGCGTTCAGTGGGTACTTTTTGGTTACAGCCTCGCTTTCGGTCCTGATATAGGAGGCGTAATCGGCAACCTTGACTGGATAGGACTCAATGGTGTGGGTCAGGATCCCAATGCTACTTATGCAGCCACAATACCTGCACTGGCTTTTATGATATTCCAGGCAATGTTTGCAGTGATCACGGTCGCGCTGATAACAGGTGCATTCGTTGAACGCATAAAGTTCAGTGCATTCATGATTTTCGCTTTTCTCTGGGCGACCCTTGTTTATGATCCTATAGCGCACTGGGTATGGGGCGCAGGCGGATGGCTGCGCAACCTTGGTGCCCTTGATTTCGCAGGCGGTACAGTTGTGCATATAAGCTCGGGTCTCTCAGCTCTTGCGATCGCCTTTGTAATAGGTGCACGCAAGGGCTTTGGTAAGCAGCCCATGGAGCCGCACAATATACCTATGAGCGTTCTTGGTGCCGTGCTCCTGTGGTTCGGCTGGTTCGGGTTCAACGGAGGCAGTGCGGTCGCGAGCAATGGACTTGCAGCAAGCGCCTTCGTTGTGACCAATACAGCAGCTGCAGCTGCAGCACTGATGTGGACGATGCTGAGCTGGTACCATAAGAGACCGAGCGTTATCGGCACAGCTACAGGAGCTGTGGTCGGCCTGGTGGCGATTACGCCAGCCTCAGGTTTCGTTACACCCATGGCAGCAATTATTATAGGTGCACTGGCCGCAGTGTTCAGCTACTATGCAATGCTCTTCAGGATGAAGAGAAACGTAGATGAATCTCTTGATGTCTGGGCATGCCACGGCATAGGCGGAACATGGGGTGCAATTGCCACAGGCATCTTTGCCACAGTCGCAGTGAATTCCGCCGGCGCAAACGGGCTGCTCTATGGAAATCCAGGACTGGTATTAACTCAGATAACTGCAGTGGCAGTGACCTGGATCTATGCTTTCGTAATGACGCTCATACTTGCCAAGGTCATAGATATGACCATTGGTCTGCGTGTCCGCGAGGAAGAGGAGGCAGTCGGGCTGGACATTTCCCAGCATGCTGAGAAAGCTTACGCGTGAGGTGGCAAAAATGAAGAAAATCGAGGCAATTTTGAGACCAGAAGATCTTGATGGCGTTCGAGTATCGCTTCAGGAGAAAGGTTTAGTAGGAATGACAGTCGAAGAAGTGCAGGGACGCGGACGTCAGAAAGGTGTCTGTTTGCAGTGGCGAGCAGGTCAATACTGCATCGAATTCCTGCCAAAAATCAAGGTGGACATGATACTTGAAGACAAGGATGTGGAAACTGCGATAGCAGCGATCATCAAGGTTGCAAGAACTGGCAAGAACGGCGACGGAAAGATTTTCATCTACCCTGTTGAAGATGTGGTGCGTGTAAGCACTGGCGAGCGAGGGAAGGATGCAATATAGAACTGACCTGAGGGTACCGTAAAGAAGAACCGCAGATGAAGCCCCGGGGCGCAACTCGGGGTGTTAATCTGCGGTTCAATATATTTATAGAAAGTTTTTCAAGCCAAAAAGGGGGGCATGACTGCAGCAATTATGGACCTGACAGTACAGAGAAAAATTATCGCGATTCTGAAGATCATCCATGAAAGTCATACGCCCATAGGGGCGCGTTTGATAGCTGACAGGATGAATTCCCGGGGATACGGTCTCGGGGAGCGGGCTATACGATATCATCTCCGTATTCTGGATGAGCGAGGGCTCACGAAACGCCTGGGATACGACGGCAGGATCATCACGGAACTTGGGATAGATGAGCTGAACAATGCACTGGTAGGGGACAGGATCGGATTCATCATCACCAAAATAGAAAGGTGTATGCTGGATACTACTTTTGACCTCAGAACAGGGCAGGGTCATGTAATAATTAACATCTCGATCATAGATAAGAATGATCTTGATAAAGCCATGGAAGTACTCAAGCAGGTGATACATAATGGTTATTCCTTCAGTCCTTATATCAAGTTAATAGATGAAGGCAGTGTCACATCAGATATTGAAATCCCGGAAGGAAAAACCGGAATTGCCACCATGTGCAGTATAACGGTTGATGGGATCCTGCTTAATAACGGGATCCCTGTCCATCCTAAACGCTCATGAGGCTTCGCCTCATGCATGAAGCATGAAAAACTCTTAATACGTTTTCCGTTGCTCATATCGTTGATATGGGCAGTGAAGGCTGTTTGTATTTTGGGACTCAGATCCCGTTCCCTAAACTAGCCA
>JAPZAV010000066.1 GCA_027460465.1 Candidatus Methanoperedens sp.
TTCTCAGGCAAGAGTATCAAACTCTCAATTATATCATCTTCCAGCATCCTGCTCCTGATAGCCTGCTCCTTGCCACCTCTGAAAAGACATCCGTTATCAATAACTACGCCCACCCTTCCAGTATCATCCTTTGCGCTTGCAAGCATGTGCTGCACCCATGCCCAATCCGCGGATTGCTTCGGGACAAAGCCGTATCTGAAGCGCTGTTTCCAGAACTCACCTTTCTTTATAACTTCCTCGTCATAACCATCCTGATTCCAGGGTGGATTGGCAATAACAACATCAAATTGTTTCAGCCCTTCACCCTCTTTGAACTTGGGGTAGAGGATTGTATCGCCATAAGCAAGATTGGCATTCTTTATATCATGGATATACAGGTTCATCCTTCCAAGCGCCAGTGTTTTCTGGTTTGCCTCCTGGCCGTAAAGGAACAGCTTATCGACTTCTGCTTTACCATATTTTTCTTCAACATGCTTGTAAGAAATGATCAACATACCATTGGAAGCTGATGCCGGGTCATACACACTCTCGCCTGGCTTAGGGTCAAGTATCTCGATCAGGAGTTTGATTACCTCTCTCGGAGTATAGACCTCACCCTCTTTTGCTTTCATCGGGGCAAAATATCTTAAGATCCACTCGTATGCATCCCCCAGGATATCAGGGGAAACATGGTGAAGCTTCTGAATACTAAAAAGTTCAACAAGCTGCCGCAATATCTCAACATTTTCCCTGCTTGTGGTAAACTGGATAAAATCAACGTTATCAAGGACATCTTTTAAATGGGGATTTCGCTCAGCTAACGTCTTTAATGCATGGGATAACTTTTCTGGAAGCGTGCTTACATCCTTTCTTATATTGTCCCACAGGAACTCTGGAGGAAAATCGAAGTCGTGATATGCAGAATTCTTGGCTTCTTCTTTTGCCTCTTCTTCGCTTAACCCATCCTCAATAGCTTCCTTATACGCTTTATCATATTCAAGTTCCCACTTATCGCTAAACCTTTTCAGGAAAAGAAGGATTAAGATGAACTTATAATCAACCCTGGTCCTGATGAGATCTGCGGCTTTTTTTAATAACCCTTCAACCTCCCCCCGGTCTAATTTATTATTGTTAAGAGCGAAAATCTCACCGATGATTTTTTCTTTGCTTTTGAGTTTGTATAATCTTTTTCTGGCGTCATGAGGATCTGGCTCGTCGGTAAGCCATCCAGCCTTTCTTATTTCTGAAAGGTATACTGGGATTTCTTCCCTTTTATCTTTGTTCTTCTCTTCTAATATTTTTGCAGCTTGCTCAATATTGAATTCTGAATCGCTGAATGAATCCCATAATAAAGAATATCTTTTCTCGACCCATGTTGGTACTTTAAATTCTACCGTCACCATGAATCTTACATATGATTAATAAGTATATAAGTTTACTGCTTATCAATAAGTAAATAGCCAATTGACTTATATTTTACTCAAAATTTATGCTCTTTAGATAAAATTCCCTCTTCCTGTGCTTTTTTTATTAAATCTTCTAAATCGTTTTTCGGAAAGAATGGACAAAACTGACCCCATGCCCATTTATCTTTCATTTTTCCATTTTTCCCAACTATATAATAACCAATCCGTATCTCTTTATTTCCATTGCCAAAGGTTAGTTCTTGAAGAACGAAAATCTTGTCTGGTTTATTGGTCTGTGGCATTCTAATCTCACCTTCAATTTTAAAAGGTACCTTCTTTTCTTATAAGAACCTTCTCTATCAAGTTTATATCACTCTTGAGCTTTCTGATGGCTTCGGGGTGGAAATTTTTCACTAATTTTTATTACCACAAGTAATGTCGGATAGCCTCTTCAATCCACCACACCATGCCGAGTACGCATCCATAATTGCAATATCAGGATCATTGGAAGATATATGTTGTCCCTACGGTATTAAGAAGGAACTGTTCAGGCATCTCCCTGGCAAATTGATTGATAGCTTTCCAGCCGGTACAATGCATGGGTACGACAAAATCCGGGGCTATCTTCTTCATCTCCGCAATGGTTGGTTCGATGATTGGCTCAAATATCGGCCCTGTAAGATGGAATCCACCCAGAACCGCGTGAACCTTTCTAGTTCTGGTAACCTTCTGGACATATTTGATCGTATTAATGATACCAGCATGAGAACATCCACCAATAATTACAAGTCCCCGGTTCTTCACATTGACCGCTATCCCCTGGTCATCATGAAAAGGATCAACAACCCATTTGCCATCGATTTTTGCCTCTGCCCAGGGAAAACCCATCTCAAAATCTGTTATTCGCGGCACTTCTCCCGAAACCATTATCAGATATGATGCCAGTGTTGAAGCTTCATTAACTTTATGGGGCATCACTCCGGTTTTTTTTAGATCTGCTTCATCTAGCGCGGGTAAGTCTACTACCCCTATACCGGGGATATTGAGGCGGCGCTTGAGAAAAGCATCCGGATGCAGGACAAGGGTTTTTACTTTGGAGGCACTCTTTAGAAATTCTATTAGAGCTCCGAAATGGTCGAAATGACCATGGCTTATAACCACAGACTCAACTTTGCTCAAGTCCGTTTTTAGAACATCTGCATTGTGAAAGAGACAGGTCTTTGACACGCCTGCATCCATCAGCACCGTATGTTCCTCTGAGCCCTCAGAGATTTTGAGAAGACACGATAATCCATGTTCTGCCAGAGGCAGATTCGGAGGGGGAGTACCTGGCCGCCTGGCGACTTCAGTACTCTGAACCAAGAGTACATCGGTGTAATTGTCTACCAGTACTGTAACTTCCAGTTTGTCAGCTTTTAGCAAATTTAATTCACTCATCGTGTAGAACCTCCCTATCAGATTTTCCCAACTTCTTCTATTATCCCCTCGCGAACACATGCGCATTTTCAATTTTAGTGTGCCAGAAGCCTCATCGAAATGCCATTCTGCCACAAGTCTCATATCGTTTTTCGCTTTAGTAATACATAACGCTTCCGAAAAAAGAATAATATATATTTATTATTTCTATTAGATACTTGAAGCCAAAAATATTTCTGATGTGTGCCAGGATTTCAAGTTTTTAACTCCTTATTTTGACTCATATGCGTTAGCGATATTTCGATCCTTTACCCGTGGGAAGGGTCCAGCCG
Source organism: Candidatus Methanoperedens sp. (assembly GCA_027460465.1). Classification (GTDB taxonomy): domain Archaea; phylum Halobacteriota; class Methanosarcinia; order Methanosarcinales; family Methanoperedenaceae; genus Methanoperedens. Next base: position 3,134 of record JAPZAV010000066.1, read on the forward strand.
GAAATATCCGCCCAGTTCATAGAATTCTGTATTGTGTCCCTTGATTAAAACATTGAATTCTTGATAGATAAGAAATATAAATAGATAAGTAGGATATTGTAATTATGAACAATAGTACCGTAAAATTAGGTTTTTACTCGGCGCTCATAGCCTTTATAGCAAGTGTTGGATATGATGTCGCACAAATTCTGCAACTTGCAGGTTATTTTAAATTTCCTTTGGATGCAATTCTTATATTTGGATTCTCCCTTTTAATCCCGATACCATTTATCCTTGCCATGCTTGCGCTTCACTACTCAGTCTCTGACGATAAGAAAATTTGGACTCATGCAGCCCTTATTTTTACCGTAATGTATGCAACGTATGTTACTTTGAATTATGTTGTTCAATTGGCGACTGTAATCCCAATGACTCTCCGAGGTGCTTTGGATGAAGTTCGTATACTTGACCAAACACCACACTCTCTTTTCTGGGACATTGATGCATTAGGGTATATATTCATGGGCTTGGCAACATTATTTGCAGCGCCGGTGTTTGCAAAGAAGGGGCTTGAACTGTGGACCAGACGATTTTTTTTAGCTAACGCACTGATTACTCCTGTGATTGCGCTGGTATATTTTTATCCGACTTTTTCCATTACTTTACTTCTTTTAGGTTCGCCCTGGATGATTACAGCTTCGGGATCAATGTTGTTTTTAGCACTCTACTTTAACAGAAAATAATTTCTCAAGTAGTATGTCTGTCATGTCCATGTTCCATCTTTTGCTGTTTCTTTCGCAACCCTTTTTGAAAATAAAGATTACTTCTCAGAGGCTTTTGAGAAGCTTCAGACTGGCTGCACCTTCTGTGATCGTCCTTGCCTCGGTCACGAATCTTCCTCTATATCCATTCAATTTCCTGAGCACGTCCTTCCATTTTATATTCCCTTTTCCAAGCTCAAGATGTTCATCGCTCGCTCCTCTGTTATCGTGAAGATGCACGTGGATGACCCTGCTCAGATCAGCGAGGAACTCTTCCACCATGCCATTGGTATTTGCATGCCCTATATCAAGCGTCATACCCACATTCTCCCGCTCGATCGACTCTATCATACCGAAGACCTCGCCAGGCTGTTTTCCAAGGATGAACTGCATGTTCACCATATTCTCGACGCCGATCTTGATATCGAAATCTTCCGCAAAATCACATATCGTGCGCAGCCCTTCTATATTCTGGCGCCATGCGATCTCTGGCAGCTGCATACCAAGAGGTGACAGGTGGCCTGGATGTATGACAGCAAGTTCAACGAAATCAGAAGCCCTCTCAAGGCATTTGCTCATCTGCCTGATCGTCTCTTTCCAGATCGGATGGTTGAGGCTTGCAAGGTTGAGGTCAGAGAAAGGAAGATGAAGCGTGAGAACAAGATCTGTGGTCTCGACGATATTTTTTATCTCTGAAAGCGTGGCATCGTTCAGCTGCTGCTTCCCCTCGCTAACCACTTCCCAGCCTGTGAATCCCAGTTCTTCAAGGTCATATGCCCAGTCAAAAGGATTTCTTCAAGGTCATATGCCCAGTCAAAAGGATTGTTAACAAGTGCAAGGGACGAGAAGCTGACTTCCATGGGGGCTTAATAGCATTCAAGATATAAGGATTATCTCATTTGCAGCAGATAAAGAAGGGTTAAAATGAAGCTTAAAAATAAAACCATCATAGTCACAGGCAGCGGACGCGGCATAGGAAGATACATTGCCAAAAGACTGGGAAACGAAGGGGCAAATGTCGTTGTGACTGCGCGCACTGAAAAGGAGATTCAGGATGTATCCGGGGAGATCAGCGATGCCGGCGGAAGTGCGGTGTTCGTCAGAGGGGATGTCAGAATAGAAGAAGATGTAAAAAATGTGATCGAGATCACGCTTGAAAAATTCGGGAAAATAGATGTGCTGGTAAATAATGCAGGTGTGGGCTTGAGAAAATATCTATGGGAAACACAGATCAGGGAGTTTGAGGAAGTGATGGACGTTAACCTCAAAGGCACGTTCCTCTTCATGAAGCATATCATTCCTGAAATGGAAAAAAAGGGGGGTTTGATCATAAACATCTCCTCAGGTGCTGGGAAGGCGGGCATCCCCACTCTGAGCGCTTACTGCGCATCGAAATTCGGGGTTATCGGTCTTACCGAGGCTGCTTCAGCGGAGGCAAGTGAGAAGATAAGAATAGTTGCTCTCTGTCCGGGCAGTGTTAATGCAGGGATGTTCAAAAGGCTCTTTCCAGGAGAAGAGGCTGATCTTGAGCCAGAAGAAGTTGCCGAGAAGATCGCCCGGATCTGCATCCATCCTGAGAGATATCGCAGAGGGGCTTCCATAGAACTTTATTGAGTTTTCCGCAACAATTTCAATACATTTAAATACAAAAAGCCTGGAATCTTCAGAGGTGGCTATGATAGGAAAAAACCTTATTAAAATATCAGTTATAATACTGGCACTCGTACTCCTGACATCAGGATGCGTTGAACGGGTAGAACAGGTCTATGGTAAGTCCAGTGTGGGCGAAAGCCCCAGGACACCGTGGAGCAACTTGAACATAAAACCGGATATTGATCCCTCGGCTTATGTTTCTCCCCAGGCTTCCGTGATAGGCAACGTGCACATCGGCAAAAATGTGATGGTCTCGCCTCAGGCTTCAGCAAGAGGAGATGAAGGAATGCCCATCTATATCGGTGATGACTCAAATGTCCAGGACGGTGTATCAATCCATGCACTTGAGACCTCGGATGAGGAAGGCAGAGCGATCGAGAAGAACCTGGTCGAGGTGGGAGGTAAAAAATATGCCGTGTACATCGGAAACCGCGTTTCTCTTGCACATCAGTCCCAGGTGCACGGTCCTGCAAGCATAGGTGATGACTCATTTGTGGGCATGCAGGCATTTATTTTCAAGGCAAGGGTCGGGAACAACGTGGTGGTCGAACCGGGAGCAAAAGTTGTGGGAGTGACGATCCCTGACGGCAGATACGTACCGCTCGGCATGATCGTTTCGAACCAGTCCGCTGCGGATAATCTTCCTGTGATCACACAGGATTATGTGTTCAAGGATCTCAATAAAGGCGTGGTGCATGTGAACACGAACCTTGCGCAAGGCTATAATAGAATGAACGGAAAGACTGCCGAAGCTGAATCAGCCGGGCATGAATAAATCTGATGCCCGTAACGGGCATCGGTTATTTTACTTTCTCATAGACGAAAGCAAGCACAGCGCCCATTACAAGCAGATTGATAAGACCTCCGAACAACCATGAAGCTATGATCTCTGAAGGCACGGTCATACTGAGGTACGTGATCGCCATGCCTGGAACAGTTCCAACGAGCCAGAGGATCACTGCATAGATGAGCCCTCTGTTGATGTTCTTGCCCGGAATAGCACTGTACAGAATGGAATAAACAACACCATACAGCATCCCCTCAAAGATCGTCAGAACCCATACCTGTGCAAGCCAGATCTCAAGTGGCTCCATGGGCTTCCAGAGCGATGAACTCGCTATGTAAAGCGGCATGAGATAATTTTGCGTCGTTCCCCATACCACAATGCCGGTAAGAACCATGGCGATCCCTGCAGAAAAACCTGCTATCACACCTTTCTTTGCATCCATATCTGATCCCATATCATTTAATGAATCATATAAAATAAAAGTTTCGGTTATATTTCTGAGAGAAAATCTCAGGAGAAAAAACTTAAGGAGCAAACACTATCATGAAGAACATGATCCTCCTCACAGGAGCAACAGGCTTCATAGGCAGCCATGTCCTCAAAGCACTGTCTGAAAAAAACGTACAGGTTCGATGCCTGGTCAGAAGACCTGTGGTCTTTGAAGATCCGAACATAACCCATGTGATCGGAGACGTGCTTGATTACAATTCCCTTGTGAGAGCAACCGAAGGCGTAGATACCGTCTATTATTTCATCCACATGATGGGAAAGCAAAAAGAGCAGGAAAAGTTCGACATTCTTGACAGAATCGCGATAGAGAACATGGTCAGAGCGTGCAGGTTCAATGGTGTTAAGAGGATCATTCACTTAACAGGCATCACAAATCCGCAGGAAAAGCTCTCCAGGCACCTTTCGAGCAGGAAGGAAGTGGAGGAGATCATCAGGAACAGCGGCACAGGTTACACGATCTTCAGAGCCTCTGTGATCATGGGCAGAGGTGGAGCAGCTTTTGAGATCCTTGACGCTGCGGTGCGAAAATTACCAATAATTCCGGTCTTCAGCTGGGCGAGCACAAAAGTCCAGCCTGTTCATATTGAGGATGTGATCCGTTATCTCGTGGAATGCCTTGATAAAAAAGAGACGATCAACAGATGCTATGATATCGGCTGCTCAGATGTCTTCACGTATAAAGAGTTGATGCAGGTGTATGCTAATGAACTTGGATTAAAACGGATCTTCGTATCCATCCCCGGCTCATGGCACAGGGCATCGTCGTTCATACTGGGAAAGCTTGCTCCCGTGAATGCGGATGTGGTTCACTGGCTGATAGGGTCGCTGCAGAACAGTATGGTCTGTGAACAGAGCGATCTCGGTGAGATCTTTGGATTTGAACCGATCTCGTTCAGGGAGAGCATAAGAAAGATTGCTCACCAGAATGTCCTGAAACCAGAGACCATGAGAAGAAAGATAAGCAATGGCTGATGGATAAGATAGATCGTCAGGGAATTTTTTCCAAGGAAAAGGAAGATGCTGGCAAGCTTGCTCCTGAATTTCATATGTGCAGTTGTTTCAATTATCCATTTTCCAGAATATATCCCGAGCAAAAGCATGCCAAGCCAGGGCAACAGGGGAAAGTAATCGAAGGTGGAAAAATTCTCAGGTATGAAGCCAAGCCAGAATAGATATGGAAAGCTGAATTCTTTTATCTGCAAATAGATCCCGGAATAGATGATCAATAACCCTGAGAACAGGTTGAGTTTATCATATCTGATGAAAAGCGGTACAAGAAAAGAGGTGAATGCGAAGAAATGCAGTATGCCGAAATATATCGTTCCTCCGGGTAAGAACACGGAAGTAAACAGGGTTATGAATGCTGCAAAAAAAAGCAGCTTCCCCCCTCTTTTAAAATACCTTTTGCTGAAGTTCTCTTTATTGTTCTGGAAGCTTGAGAATGCAGCAGCGCCTGAAATGAAAATAAAGATCGAGGCTATGGAAACAGGAAAAATGGTCCAGTAAACAGGATCTGGCCGGGCATTGATCAGTCCAAAGTAGCGCAGAGTAACTGAATAGTTGAAAATGACCATTAGAACTATATCAATTCCTCTGATAAAATCTAAGGTCTCTACCCTCGATTTCGGGCAGGTTATGAAAGAAGACAGCACGTTTACGATTTTATCGCCCTGACAAGTTCTTCTATCTTTCCTCTGATATCCTGCACCTGTTCAACAACAGTGCCTGTCACTATCATATCTGCACCTGCCTTTACCCTTTCCTTTGCTGTTGCTCCATCCCTGATCCCTCCGCCCACAATAAGCCTGGTTTCCCTGCCGATAGCCTTTTTCACTGCTGCCACCATCTCAACAGGCACAGGTTTATCTGCTCCTGAGCCAGCCTCAAGATAGATGCAGTGCATGCCGAGATATTTGGCTGCAAGGGCATATGCAACAGCCAGTTTTGGCTTGTTCCTGGGAATAAGGCGCGCATCACCGACCCAGCCTGCTGCTCCTCCGGGTTCTATTACGATATAAGCCATGGATATGGGCTCTATACCGTACTTATACACCAGCGGCGCTCCTATTGCCTGGTGTGTGGTGATATAATTGACATCCCTTGAATTGAGCAGGCTCATAAAAAAAACCGCATCCGCGCCCTCGCATAAAGCACTTGCATTTGCAGGGAATAATATCACAGGCAGGTCGCACATTGATTTTATCGACCTGACAGTCTTTTCGACAGTAACGCCTGTCGCACCTGAAGAACCGCCCACCATTATGGCATCTGTTCCTGCCCCTGACGCTTCTTTTGCAATTTTACCTGCTTCCTCCGGTTCCTGTGAGTCGGGGTCAATAAGCGTGAGATGGACCGCGCCTTTTTTTTCTATTGTCTGGTTGAGGCTTTCCTCGACACCCATTATATTACGTTCCTTTGCCCTTTATTTCCTTGGATTTTGGACGAAGACCTGTATATCCACATTTTCTGCATCTTGTCGCGCGCAGTGAGTTGCGTGCATTGCACTTCATGCAAATCTTCATATGCAGGAGTACTTTTTCAGCTTCGGGGAATCTTGCCATAATTTACCTCTGGTGAACTGCCTACTAATATGTCATCGGATTTAATCCTTTGCTCTTTTCCTTTCTTCCACCTGCCTGACTATCTGGGGATAATTACCGAACACAGTTGCAAGATCTATCGTGCATACCACATCAACGATCCCGATGGCAGCGATCGGGTTCCCTTCAGTGTCCTGAATAGGTGAGACCACGACAGGTACTCCCTTATAAGCTCCCCTGTCAGGTATTGTGTGTATCACCCGGTTCTTCACAATCGCCTCTTCGAGTACAGGTCCGGTATAATCCATGTCAATGACCTGTCCTTTTTCAAGCCTTACCCCCTTTTTATTTTTACTGCGCATCGTGACAGGGAGAGAGAGAAGCTCGTGCACCATTTTCGCAAAAGGAAGAATTTCCTCGCTTGCAGAATCATCAGATATTCGTAATTCAGCCATTTTAATACTCCATTTTATCAATTAACATTCATTGGATAATATTTTTTCCCTTATCTCCCCGCCGGGTTCGATCTCTTCGAATATCTGCCCCTGGAATGAATATACATCCGCACCATTGAGCCATGCATCTGGCATGAGCCCTGCCTTCATGGAGGTCTGGCACAGAAATTCAGAACAATCAAAACCGTGCTCAACAGCCACCTGCGGAAGCAGTAATCCCTGGCATCTGCCTGTCGCGATGATCAGTCCATCTCTCCCTATTTTGATCTTGTCCGGAATATCTCTGGGTTTTGCTTTGATTTTCCTGGGAAGTGTAAGCACTGTGACCTCGATCACGAGGTCGCCTATCTCACCTGGTTCCACTGGATCAAAGCGCGGGTCCTCGCGGGCTGCGTTGATCGCAGACACTATTATAGCTTCTCCAAGAGGCAGTATCGGATAGGGTCTTCCGATGCAGCCCCTGAGCTCTTTTATGGTTTTTTTCTTGTTGAGAGTGACGAAAACGCCCCTTTTTTCTTTGAAGAGCGAGGGCAGATTATCTGGCATGATTTTTATTTTATTTCTAAGACATTCCTCCATCGCCCTGCGTGCAAGGCGTACTGCAGTTTCTCCCTCTGTTTTTGTGAGCATAATCAAAGATTATCCTGCCTGGATATATGTTTTTTGAAGTTCATGGATTCAGCATATATACATGCTGTGAAAATAAGTTCAAAAGGATGAAAAAGCTTATCATAATCGGCAGTGCCTCAGGCGGTCTGCCTGTAGCCTCCAGGGTGGCGCGATATAAACCTGAGAGTTTCGAGATCACAGTTATCACACGAGATCACGATATTGCTTATTCCCCATGCGGCATCCCGTTTGTGCTGAAAGGTGACATACCATCTTACGAGAGCCTTATCATGAGATCGAAAGAGGATTATGAAAGGCAAAGGATAAAGATACTCACCTGCACCACAGTTGAGGAAATAGATTCTGAAGAAGAGAAGGTGTACTTCAACGATACCTGCCTTGATTATGATTATCTCGTGATCGCCACAGGCACTTCCCAGAAAATGCCAGAGAAAAGAGGCATAGAGCTTGAAGGTGTATTCAGCGCACACATAAAAACCCTGAAAGATGCGCGAGATTTCGAAGAATACCTCAGCAGAAGAAAACCTCTTAAGGCAGTAATAACCGGCTCAGGTTCCATAGACCTTGAAATAGCAGTCGGGTTAAAGGAACAGGGTCATGAAGTCACGGTGGTTGAAAAAAGAGGACATCTCATGTCAGATCGGCTTGACAGTGACATGGCAGAGTTTGTAAAAAAATATCTGCAGAGCAAAGGGATCAATATCATAATGGAAGAGAAACTTCTTGAAATAAAAGGAAAGGAGAGCATTGAATCCGCGGTGTTCGAGAACCTGACTCTACCGGCAGATGTTTTACTCCTCGGAACAGATTTCATTCCAAATGTGGAACTTGCGAAGAGAGCAGGTTTTGATACAGACGAACATGGGATAATAATCGATGATAAAGCACATGTACTCAAAAAAGGAAAAGCAATGGAGAACGTTTTCGCATCAGGTGCATGCGCCAGGGTATTGAATAGAGCCACGGGCAAACCTGATTTCATGTACTTTGGCTCAACTTCGATACAGAGCAGCAGGATCGTGGCAGAACAGCTGATCGGAAAAGAGGTGAGCATAACAGGAAGCACCAATCCAAGAATCGCTGTTCTCTGGGACATGTACATCGGAGCAGTGGGTTTGACCTCGAATGAGGCAGCATGGCATGACATCGAGATAACTGGCAGGGTTGCAGAAGGAGAAAATATCGCAAGATACTATCCTGGCGGCGTGCCTGTGTATCTCAAATTGCTCTTTGAAAAAAATAGCTTGAGGCTTGTGGGCGCTCAGGTCATATCCACAGGATATGATGTGAAAGAGAGGGTGGATGCCCTGTCTATCGCGATGCACTGCGGACTTACGGCAAAGCAGCTTGCCCACATCGAAACTGCCTACACGCCCCCTGTTGCAACCATAATTGATCTGCTTGTTGAGGCTGCAAGCAAAGCGTGGCTGGGGGATGAGGATTGAAAGTGTTTCACATCATCATGCCAGGGGGCATGCCTCCCATACCTCCCATGCCGCCGCACGGAGCGCCAGGTGGACAGGTACCTTCTTCAGCACCGCCTGTTGCAGCAAGAACATCGTCTATTCTCAGTATCATTATTGCAGCTTCGGTAGCAGAGCTTATTGCCTGCGTCTTCACGCGGAGCGGTTCGATGACACCGTTATCCCACATGTTCTCCACATTTCCTGTGAACACATTGAGCCCGCTGTTCCTGTTTCCCTTCTCATGCTGATTTCTAAGTTCAGTGAGCATATCTATGGGATCAAGACCTGCATTCTCAGCCAGTGTTCTCGGAATGACCTCGATTGCCTCTGCGAACTTTATCACTGCAAGCTGCTCCCTTCCTTTCAGCGTTGAAGCATAATCGTTTAATCGAAGTGCGATCTCGATCTCTGGCGATCCTGCTCCTGCGACCAGCTTTTCATCTTCGATCGCAACGCTGACCGCGCGCAGGGAATCTTCCACAGCACGCTCTGTGCTATCCACCACGTGCTCTGTCCCTCCCCTGATCAATATTGTTACTGATCTCGGATTGCTGCATTCTGTGATATACAGCATCTTGTTCTCGCCATGCCCTCTTATCTCAACAAGTCCCGCGCTTCCGATGTCGGATTCGGTGAAATCATCAACACTGGTGATGAGATTTGCCCCGATGGCGCGTGCGAGCTTCTCCATATCTTTTTTCTCCACTCGCTCTACTGCAAGGATATTAGCTTTCACAAGGAAGTGCTGGCCAATATCTTCTATACCGAGCTGGCACAGGACAACATTCGCACCGACTGCAGCTATGCGGTCCACGATACCTTTCACTATATTCTCTTCCTGGTCAAGGTAAATCTGAAGCTCACCGGGTGTTGAGATCTTGATCTCTGCATCGAGTTCCATCTTGCTGAACTCAATAGGTCTTGTTATCAGCGCGATTTTTGCATTTTTTACTCTGTCAGGCATGTTGTGGTGCGCTTTATTTTTGTCAAGGATTATGCCTTTTATTAACTCGCAGTCATCCAGGCTCATCCCTACTTTTTTCTCGATCTTTATGTTATCTATATCAACTAATTTCTTTCCGTCCTCTTCGTCCACGACCGATTTAACTGCCGAGACTGTGATCGCAGCGAGCTTTTCCTTTGTGGCTTCAGCGCCTTTTCCTGTCATGGCTGTTCTTGCGATGCTCAGCAGCGCTTCCTCATCATTCTCGCTGATCGTCTGCGTTATATCTTTCAGGATCTCAGCCGCTTTCGCAGCAGCCATCCTGTAGCCGCTCGCTATGGTCGTGGGATGGACATTTTGTTCAAGTAACTCCTCTGCCTTTGCGAGCAATTCTCCTGTGAGCACAGCAGCCGTAGTCGTTCCGTCCCCGACCTCGTCGTCCTGCGTCTTTGCAACTTCGACAAGCATCTTTGCTGCAGGATGTTCGATATCCATCTCTTTCAGGATGGTAACGCCGTCGTTTGTGATCGTTATGTTCCCGCCGCTCACTAGCATCTTGTCCATGCCCTTTGGTCCGAGGGTGGTCCTTACTGCTGCCGCAACAGCTTTCGCTGCCATGATATTGTTACTGCGTGCTTCTTTTCCCCTTTTTCTCTCTGTACCTTCTCTTAGAATTATGATAGGCTGTCCGCCAAGTTGTGCTGCCATAAGTATTATCCTCCTGTTATGGTTATTTTGACATATGCAAATTTTATGATTTGCAGTTTGGCGCAAATCAATGTTTGAGGTTCTATATAAGATTAACGGTTGGGCTTTTTTTACTTATGGGGTCAGGGGGTAGAGAAGTACCCATGCGCAAGCGTGGGGTAGTTCACATCCTCAATCGTACCACAGGCTTCTCGCAGGGAGATTGATTACCTGCCATCCCTTTATCAGCTTCTCCTCTCCTTTCGTTCCTATGCTTATTTCTCTTCCCCAGCCGTTATCCCTTTTTACGGAAAAACTGAGCGCTGTGCCATTCTCCTCTGAATACACCCATACATCAAAGCTGCCAGAGCTCTGTCCGTAACTTGTGACATTGCTCGTGCTGAGCGTGAATCCATTCACGAACTTCTCGTTTGCTTCCTGGTTAAAAAGCAACAGATCACCTTTCTGGTTCATGCTTATTTCAATCGCTCCTGAGCCTGTTATCCTGAGGGCTTTTCCGTATTCAGTGTCTATTATATTTGCAGAAGCAGTACCTTTTATCCCGGGTTTCCCGAACATCTCAAGTACCTTTCCATTTTCATCAAGCACAACAGGGACATCCACAGTTACATTTTCTCCTGAGATCAGGATCGAAGCTGAGGTGCTTGAAGGCTTTGCATTGCTCACCAATATAGGAATAAAATAAGAGAACAGAGCAAGGATCAGGAGAACCAATCCTGCGATAATTATCATCTTCGAACCCTTCATATTAACCACCATTTCAATAATGATTGTCACTGCTGATATACTTTTACCATGATACTACTTTATCGAACTCGAACAGCATCTCCACTATTCTTCCATAGCTCACACGTTCATGGTTCGTGACCCCTCTTGCCTCAGCATCATCAGCGCATGCATACGCTTTCAGTCCAGGATTTGCGTACACGGCATCGTGCAGCAGGAGCACCGCGACTTCATTGTCTTTGCTCTGGGCTTCCGCTATCTCCACAGGCGCGGCATCATTCGGGTTCCGGATAATGTGCAGTATCTTCATGATCAGAACGGTATCACAATGTCGGATTCGGTTATCATTCTAACGATCTCTTCTCGTTCAACAGGTCTAATATTCGAAAAAAGCTTGGTTATTCTTCTCTTTTTCATGGAATCTTTGTCCGCAACCATGGGACAGTTCAGCATCGTAAGCGCCTCGAATTCCCTCCTGGGAGGCTGAAGATGTATCAGCTCTGATCTGATAGGGGTGGCTGTATAAACCCCGTCATCCAAAAAAATAACCGCTACCTTATCCTCGCGCAGGGTAAGTCCCACGCTCATTCGCAGCGCCTCTGCGTTTCTCCTTGTGTTCAATGGAAGGTTTCTTACGACCACTATTATTTTTTTCATGCCTCTCACCCGAAGGAGACGAACCTGTCAACATCGCTTGCGATGCATGCATGGTCGTACTGGCTTCCATAGAGTATGCCCTCCACTCTTCCCAGCTTTCGCTGTTCAAGGTTCAGGGCGCAGACAGCGATGCTGACACCTTTATCAACAAGCTCCACGAACTCCTTTTTATTGACGTTATACACTCCGTCGTACATCAGAAAAATGGATACCTCATGCCCCAGTTCCCTCGCTGCTTTGCAAAGAGCGATGACCGTACCGGTATTCTCGTTCTCAGGGCTTGTAGTGAGGAGTATCCCGAGTTTCATGCCTTGCGTATCCTTACTTTCCAGAGATGGTCCCCCATCTGTTCGATCCCCAGGATCTTATGTCCTTCGTTCTTCAGGCTGCGCGGCACGTTCTCGACCGCTGGGGCATGATCGAATGTCACGGCCAGTTCTTCGCCGATTTCAAGTTCTTCGAGCTTGAGTTTTGTCTTTACAAAGGTATACGGGCAGACATCGCCCTTTAGATCAAGTTCTGTTACCATGATCATCATATCCTGCACGATTCTCCATATATCTCTTCCTGTATCGAGGTGATCTTTGGCTTCTCACCGCATGCAGGGCAGTTCCTATTCCAGCGCATCTTGATCTCATCAAATGTCATATTGAGAGCATCGTAATAGACAAGCCTGCCCACAAGCAGCTCTCCGATCCCGAGCAGGTATTTCACCACTTCGGTCGCCTGAATCAATCCTATTATACCTGGCAGCACTCCGAGCACTCCAGCCTCCTGGCAGCTCGGTACCATCCCTGGTGGGGGCGCATGTTCAAAAAGACATCTGTAACAAGGCCCTTTATGCGGTATTATCGTTGTTACCTGCCCTTCGAACCTGTATATGCTGCCGTGCGAGAGAGGCGTATCTGTAAGCACGCAGGCATCGTTCACAAGATATCGTGTGGCAAAGTTATCCGAGCCATCCACGACCATATCATATTCCTTGAAAATATCAACCACATTGTGTGCATTCAGCCTCTCCGAGTATGTCCTGACATCGATATCAGGATTGAGGTTATTGACAAACTGTTTTGCAGACTCGACCTTGGGTTTCCCCACATTTCCTCCATGGATGACCTGCCTCTGCAGATTGCTCAGGTCAACCGTATCATCGTCTATTATGCCCAGCCTTCCCACGCCTGCTGCAGCAAGGTATTCGATTATGGGTGCACCAAGCCCTCCTGCGCCAATGCACAGGACTTTAGAGGAAAGGAGCTTTTTCTGACCCTTCCCGCCTACTTCAGGAAGGATTATGTGACGTGAATATCTTTTTATCTGCTCTTCACTGAATCCGCCTAACATTTTTTCACCAGATTATTACTGCGAGTATTATTTACCCCTCTGAAGTATTACCACGATAAATAATTTATGGTCTCAACGGGACAACTTCAGACTTTAGGTAAATATTTATCGTTTGCTGTGCTATGAGCGGTGATGCGACCAACGTTAGATGAATACTTTATGGAAATTGCAGGCATCGTGTCAAAACGTTCCACATGCCTGAGAAACCATGTCGGCGCAGTGATAGTTAAAGATAAAAGGATCCTTTCCACGGGTTATAACGGCGCGCCGCGAAACCTCGAGCACTGTCTCGATATAGGTTGCATAAGACAGCAGAATAACATTGCTTCAGGCACCAGGCATGAACTGTGCCGCGCGGTACATGCGGAACAGAACGCCATCATACAGGCAGCTCTGCACGGTGTGAGCATAGAAAACGCTACGGTTTACTGCACGCATCAGCCCTGCATCCTCTGCGCAAAAATGATGATCAACGCAAATATCGAAAAGGTGGTCTTCGGAACCCCGTATCCTGATGACGAAGCCTTGAAATTCTTTGAAAAAGCAGGAGTTAAAGTAGAACAGCTATCTTCAGTCAATCCTTCCTGAGTACAATATGTTTGAAATAGTAATACTGGTTTTGGTGTTAACAGTGCAGGCAGCATGGTTAATGATACCTGCATATATCTCAAATCCCATGGCTGTGGTACTCGGAGGCGGAAAGCCCATCGATTTTGGAAAGAACTGGATTGATGGAGAGCGAATACTCGGTGATGGAAAAACCATACGCGGGTTAACAGGAGGAACGATATGCGGCATTATCGCAGGCATTATCCAGATGCAGATTTCACCTTTAAACACGCTCTTCGTAAGTCCGCCGCTGATCGCTGTGATCACCCTTTCGTTCGGGGCTCTTTTTGGAGATATTGTGAAAAGTTTTTTCAAACGCAGGATGCGATTCAGGCGCGGCGCGCCTCTTCTTCTGATAGACCAGCTTGATTTTGTGCTCGGAGCCTGGGTTCTCACGTATATTTTTGATCCTGTGTGGTTTATTGATAACTTTACGGTCATAACGATGCTCGTGATCCTTGTCATAACACCTGTACTCCACCGCCTTACCAATATTCTGGGATATCATGTAAAGCTAAAAAAGGAGCCGTGGTAGATGAACATCGCAGATGTCCTCAAGGAGAGCGGAGCCATAAAATTCGGAGATTTTATTCTTGCTTCTGGGAAAAAAAGCAGATATTATATTGATATAAAGAAGGCAAGCACAAATCCAAAGATACTGAAAATGATGGCTTGCCAGATCTCGGAAATGATGAAGCTGCATTCCATCTCAGCAGATTACATCGCAGGTGTTGCGCTCGGAGGTGTGCCAATCGCGGTCGCAGTGTCGCTTGAAACAGGTATACCATTCGTGATGATCAGAAAAGAGGTAAAAGAATATGGAACAAAAGGGCAGATTGTGGGCGATCCTGAAAGGGGTAAATCAGCAGTACTGGTGGAGGATGTAACCACATCAGGGGATTCAGTTTTGAAAGCACTGAAAATATTGAGGGATGAGGGGCTGGAGGTCAGGCATGTTGTGGTGGTGGTTGACCGTGAAGAAGGGGCTTTGAAGGCTCTTGCTCATGCTGATGTTGAATTCATCCCGCTTATCAGGATAAGCGAGCTATACAACGACCTTTAGCAGATCCTTGTCCCGCAGGAGACCTACGAGCTTACGCGTGCTTGTTATTACAGGCAGCTGGTCTATCTTATTGCGCCTCATCTTCCTGGCACAGTCGCTGACCTGCGAACTTGATACAGCAGTCTCCTGTTCTCCTTTCAATTTTGTGATCTCATTTACGGGTGAGGTCGGAAGCTTGATCTTGGAAACGCTGTAGTACAGGCTCATGGTATCCCGGAGAGATTCCCAGGTCCATGCATCGTCGTCAGAACCGGCAGACATATTTGACATTTCAGTTCTGTCTTCTATGATACTTGCACTGATCAGGTCTTTATCAGTTGCCACTCCGACCAGCTCAAGGTCTGAATCCAGGATTGGAACTGCTTTTACATCTGCAAGTTCCATTATGGCTCCAACCACAGAGATCGGCGTCTCGCTCCATACCGAGACCACGTTATTCCCGGTACATTCGCTGATCGGGGTGGTTATGTTCATTCTGGCTATTGCCCCTATTATATCAGCAATGGTGACAAGTCCCACAAGCACATGATTATCAACGACTGGCAGACGTCTTATCTTATTTTCCAGTATCACCCTGGCTGCATCTGCAATTGATCTACCGGGTGAGATCGTGACAGGGTTGCGGGTCATTATTAATGCAATCTGCTCTTCTTCCGGGTTCTTCAGCAGGTCTGTCCTTGTTACAATCCCCACAAGCTCGCCACTTTTCACTATCGGAACGCCTGAGATATGTTTGGACTTCAGGATCTCAAGCACCTCATCCCTGGATCCAGGCAGTTCGGAAAATGCAACCTCTCTGACCATCACATCTCTGACTTTGATGCTTTCAGGGGTTTCAGCCATTGTTTTCTCCTTTTTCTATTTTTCTCCGCGCACCACAAGTACGGGTATTTTTGATGTTCTGACCACTTTCTCTGCAACGCTCCCGAGAAGGAATCTGTCAAGCCCGCTTTTCCCGAGCGTTCCCATCACAATGAGATCTATGGAGTTCTTGTCTGCATATTTTATTATTTCTTCTGCAGGATGCCCTTCAATGGTAACCCTTTCAATTTCCAGACCTTCAGACGTTGCTTTTTCTTCCACGTACTTTGTGGCTTCATCGCCTTCCTGTCTCAGAAGCCCGTACATGCTTTCCCATGCAGCGTCCATGGGTATGGATGCAAAGGCAGCCGTGTCAACGATGTACGCAGCATACAGTTTTGCTCCTAAGCTTTTTGCAAGGTCTACTCCATAGTCTATCGCCTTTTTTGTGTACTCCGAACCATCCGTCGCGATCAAGATCTTCGCAATTAATCTGCTTGACATTTTATCTCTCCTTTAGATTATCCTGATAATATCATCTGGTCTTGCACGCCTCACTAAACTGCTCAGGGGGTCTCTTAAACCCTGCAGGTTATTGGTTTTTTTTGAAAGTATCATCAATCTTGCTTTTTTCCCCTTTTTTATCGAGCCCAGTTCTTTTTCTATTCCTAATATTTTCGCTCCATTTAGTGTGCACAGTTTAAATACTTGTCTGTCATCGTGAAGGCTGGTCTTGGCAAGGAATTCCATCTCTGAGAACATGCTGACGGAGTTGAACATCACGTTATCCGTGCCTGCGGCAACCAGTATGCCCTCATCCAGCATTTTTTTTATGGGCGGGATGCCTGATCCTGTGAAAAGATTTGAGCGCAGGCAGACAGCGACAGGGATACCTGCGTCAGATATGGACATGATGTCCTTTTTTTCCGCATGGATCAGATGAATAAGGAGATCAGGTTCAAGTTCAAGGGCAGAAGAGATGTCTTTCGAATCTCTTTCTCCTGCATGGATGGCAAATCTTTTTCCTTTTTCTCTTGTGTGCCTGATAATATCCATTATGAGCTCGATTTTCATATCACCTGTGCTGCTCAACCCTGTTCCATCGCAGTGATCAAGATAGCTCATATCCTGATCCGCAGGTCTTCCGAAAATCTGTGCTCTGATATTGTTGCTTTCAAGAGCATCCCTGAGCGCAAGTACGCCGTTTCGCCCTCCTTCTCGAAAGTCTGCAAAAGCACAGGTGCCTGTTCTTATCATGTCCCGAATGCTTGCCTTCATTGAGGCAACAAGGTCATCATAGGAGGTCTCGTGCAGGATCCTGTGCTTCAATCCATGCGGCGGCTGCACGAGGTCGGAAAGGGGCAGATACGGCGGATCCTTTATCACCGAATCTCCTATGTGAGTGTGCGCGTTCACAAAGCATGGGGCGATTATGATATCTGAGGTGATCTTTTTCTCTTCAATGTCTTTTATTATGTCGCCCTCGATAGTTATACACCCGTCGAGAGGTTCGAATTCATCACCGTGGATTATGGTGCCCTGCAGGGTCTGTTCCATGGGGTCTTTATTGTTTTTTTTGTATTTGCGCTTTTCGTCTGATAACCACGGATAGGTTTATTTGCATTCAATCCATTATTCATTATGGTGTGCCTGAAAATGAATGGAGATGGTTCTATGAGTGGTGGTATTGTTGAATTACAGGGATCTTGAACTTAAGATATCCAAGGAGTCGCCCAACCTGTATTGCGCTTCGGCTCTTGAAAATGGCAGCACTGCGGCATCGCATGCTTTTGAGCTGAGATCGGGTGAGCTCAGGGTGTCGGAGGCTTTTCTCATCTTGAGCTTCATAGCTCTCATGATCGCTCTTGCTCATTACCTGGTTTCAGTTCCAGGAGGGAAATGATGGCAGCATATCAGGCTGAGTTTCAAATATCTGCAAGTTTTACACCAGAATAACGGCATGGAAGTTTATATATGCTTTAATTTCTTACATAGTAAGTAGGTGTCTTACAATGGAAATACTGACAATAAGCACAAAAGGACAGATAGTCATACCTGCTCGAATCAGAAAAAAGTACAGACTGAAAAAAGGTGAAAAGTTGATCATTGAGGATGAGGACGGCTATCTCAAGCTAATCCCGCACACTGATCTTACTACATTATGTGGTTCATGGCCTGACCTTGATCTTGAAACTATCCGAAAAGAGATAGAAGAGATGCGGAAAGAGGATAGGTTCTGATGAATACGATTTTGATCGATACAATGCATCTCGTAGAAATGCTAAAGCTAAAAAACGAGTTCCATATCGAGTTAGCAAAAGCAATCAATAAAAAAAAGCTGGTTGGTGTTGTTTCGGTTGTATCTCTCACTGAATTGATCAAAATTCTGGCCAAGCGTGAAAAAGAAGGTCAGGCATCCAGAACTATCCATCAGCTAACATCATCCAATCTAACGTTTGTAGATGTTAATCACAGCATAGCTATCCGTGCTGGTGAGCTGCGTGTAAAATACGATCTCCCTACGGTTGATGCACTAATAGCTGCAACAGGCGTAGCTGGAAATGTCAAGCATTTTTTGACTGACGATGATCATTTTGATTCTGTAAAAAATCTGATCAAACCAATAGATTTGAAGGCTGCTTTAAAGTTGGCAAAATGAGCTTGGATAAGATTCTAATGTCCAACAAACTGCTATTTATGAACTTGCAGAAGGCTGTATGATCAACCAGATACTTGATTTTTGCAAAAATCTGTAACAACTTTAATTGAAGGGTGGTGAAATATATATCTGTGTGTGCATACACAGACTATTATGGGCACAAAGACAATATCGATAAGAGATGAAGTATACAGTACTCTTAAAAATTTAAAAAAAGAGAATGAAAGCTTCAGTGATGTTATAGGAAAGCTGGCAAGGAAAAAAGGATCGAACCTGAGTGATTATTCTGGAGCTTTGAAAGATAGCAAAGTAATGAGCGAAATAGCGGAAGATTATCAAAAAATAAGGGCATCTGCCAGGTCACGAGCATGATATTTTGTCAGTGTTCATCCGGTTAATCCTTATATGAAGTTCTGCGGGATACTATAAATCCGCTCAGCGCGAATACCTCTCCTCCTTCCATGGGTCTGCACTGTTGCTGTACCCCCTCTCTTCCCAGAAACCCAGTTCCTGCTCCCCGGTGAACACCACCTTTCTCACCCACTTTGCGCTCTTGTATGCGTATTTTCTCGGAACCACGAGCCTGAGAGGACCTCCGTGAGAAGGCTCAAGAGGTCTATCATCAAGCCTGTAAGCAAAGAGCACGTCAGGCTCCAGAAGATCCGCAAGAGGCAGACCTGTGGTATAGCCTCCATCAGCCTCTATCGTGGCAAACCCTGCGCTGCTTTCCGGGTTTGTGAGCTTTACTATCTCGCTAAAGAGCACACCCTCCCACTTCAGATCAAGCCGGCTCCACCCCTTGACGCAGTGGAAGTCGCCCGTACTGGCTGTGCTCCGGAGAGCCAGGAATTCATCGTACGTAAGCTTCAATGGATTCTCCACCGCTCCCCCCACAGTAAAATCCCATGATTTCCTGTCGAATTCAGGCACTTTCCCGAAGTGCAGGACAGGGAAGTCTGCCGTCTGGCGCTGGTTCGGAGGAAGTCTTTGCATTTTATCAGGACCTATATGCAGCCTGCTGCAGATGCTTCATGCCTTGCAGTATGGTCTTTCCACTTCTGGATCCCGCTCTCATCAGGCTCAAAAAGTATTGGCCTGTTTACTATTTTGATGTTATTATATAGTATGTAAAGCCTTTCGATCTCTTTGCTCGGGATCCCGGCTTTCAATAATTTTACTCGTTCTTCTGGAGTCTCTAACATAACCCTTTGATATACACTTTCCCTTTTTTTATTACATATGCATATTGCACATATCTGGTAATAAAAATTGTGGTCAGATCCCTTTCAACTTGAATTCCCACAGACTTCTACCTTTTATTTCTTTATGTATCAGGTGTTCTATCTCATGAGCGATATCGTACGCTGTTGAACCTTCAAATACAAGCTCTGTATCCTTCAGATCTTCCACTTTTATCTCCTTCTCAAGAGGGTGAACTGTCGCCTTTATTATTCGATCACTTATGACTCTCACTTTATAGGGGCGCTTTACAAGCAGTCTCATCTCCTCGCTCCCGCACTTCTCAAGCCTGAATACATCTCCCTCCTGGCTTTCAAGGACAGGATTCACAAACAGGTATATCTCTTCAAGCGAGTATCCAAGTTTCTTCTTATCATCATAGACAGTGGTCTTGTCCATCACTGCCACTGTGTTTATGTTCTCTGCCGAGTAACTCCAGTCGCCTCCATCTCTGAGCGATAATAGAAGCGGGATAAAAGCATCTGCAGGTATATCAAATCTTGAGATCAGCTTTAATTCTGCGCTCGTGAATTCTATTGCCTTCTTAAGATCCTCCATTTTCATGAGATAGCTCACAGCACAGTGCTCTTCCTCAGCCATTCGATGTCGCTCTGATACAGCTCGCGAAGATCTTTGAGCCCGAGCCTGAGCATCGCCACCCTGCTCACTCCCAGCCCCCATGCAAGCACCGGATACCTGATCCCGAGCGGCTGTGTGACCTCTTTCCTGAAGATCCCCGCACCTCCAAGCTCAACCCACTTTCCTCTACTTTCGATATATACCTCAGGCTCCACGCTTGGTTCTGTGTAGGGGAAGTATCCGGGTCTGAACCTCACTTCCTCAAAACCCATTCTCTGGTAGAACTCCTTCAGGCACCCCAGCAGGTTACTGAAACTCACGCCTTTATCCATCACCACGCCCTCAAGCTGCTCGAACTCTGGCGTGTGCGTGGGATCAATAGCTTCGCGCCTGTATGCTCTGTCTATGCAGAAAGCCTTCACAGGCGGATCCGGATGCTGTGCAAGGTATTTGATCGTGATCGCCGTGGTATGGGTCCTCAGCACCTGCTTTCGTGCAACCTCTTCGCTCCACTTCCCGCCCCAGCCTGAGGATATGCCCCCTCCTTTTTCATGCATCTCTTTCACCTGCCTGAGATATTCTTCCGGAAGGTCGCATTCTGTATCCAGATGGAAGGTATCCTGCATTTCGCGCGCCGGATGGTCCTGGGGTTGGAATAGCGCATCGAAGTTCCAGAACGCGCCCTGCACGATATCGCCCTTGATCTCAGTGAAACCCATTTCAAGGAAGATCTGGCGCATCTCGTTGATGAGGCGCTGGTATGGATGTATCTTCGCGCCAAAGAGGGGTTTCACAGGAGTATGGATGTTGTATGGGCGGATCCTTGCTGTCTTCCATTCACCTCCTGATATGATTGCGGAAGTAAGCTGTGCAACTTCTTCTTCTATTGTCAATCCTGCTGCTGCAAGAGCTCTTCCTGACTCTATGATTGCAATTGTGCGGGTTTTTTTCTCGATTTTCTCAATGAGATTCCTTTTTATCAGGTTCCCGATGATCTCAGCATCAGTGTTGCCGGGAACTTTCTTTATATCGAGTTCTACTGTCAGCGGCTTTTCTTTCAATTTTGCAAGCAACTTCTCATCATCCCCTGTCTCAGATTTTCCAGAAGGGATTATCATGTCCCCTTCTATCCTTGCCCAGTTCTTCCTGCGAAGCCATCCCAGAGCAATTCCCACCATCTGCGGAGGGAATTTCTTTTTCAGATCAGAGAGCGAAACAGGAGACGTGATTGAGCTGATGACCTGGCGCTCCGGAAGTCCCACCTCTGCATACTGCTCCCCTTCTTTTGTGAGCGTGTATACCGAAGCGAGAGACTCCCTTATCTCGCAGAGACCTTTTTCAGCGAGAAGAAATGCAGACTGCATCGCTGCCTCGATACTGAGAGCCGGGGATACAAGCTCATCAGGGGAGAACCTGTCGTGTCTTGACAGTGCCTGTAAAACTCGCTTTTCGTTGTTCGTGAGGTTGAAATTCATTACAGCCATAAAACAGGCTTTACAATGATCAGCAGGATATTTAAATTATTTGCGATCTTCCTGTGTACTGGCTGAACTCCCATGGCTGTCTCTTGATATCCCCGAGCACCTTCCCTGCAGCATCCTCAGGCAGTGCAAGGATGAGCGCTCCGATGTGTTTGCAGAAACGTCGCTCCTTCGCCGCTCTTTTCCAGTCAGGACAGTCGTGCAGTATGAACTTTTTTTCAAGATCAATATATACTGAATAACCACTGACATCAGCCACGATCCTGTCCCCTCCTGATTCAATGATCTCTATATCTTTTATCTCTTTTGCCTTTTCAAGTCTTGCAGCATCGATATGAACAGAGAGCAGGGCAGATATATCCTCTTTTTCCTGCTCTTCGAAATCACTGAGGGTCCTTGTGCCAGTTTTGATCCCTGCTCTTATCTTCCTGTACTCTGAAATATGCTTTCCTGCCTCTTTCTGCACAGGTACAGCTATCCCGAGCATTTCCAGCACTTCCAGGCAGTTCTCTGGAGCATAGCCGTGGTAGTGATTATTGAAATACCCGTAAACCTCTGAACTCTGGGACATCTGACTGAGCCTCGGAACCCACTCTTCTAACTCTTCCCTGGAATAGCGGTAGTTGTACCACATCTTCCTGCCCCTTCCGTGCCAGCGCACATAGGCAAGATCCGAGGTCAGCCTGATCATGGGGGGAAGCAGAGGCTCATCTACGGTAACAGCCGCAACATCGTACTCTGAAAGCAGGCTGTGCACCTCATCAACAAGCCATGTTTTGTTCCTGTACTCAATGGCAAAACGCAGATCGTCGGGTAATATTTTCAGGAACGCCTCCACTTTATCTTTCCTGAATTTCATTCCAGGCGGAAGCTGGATCAGAATGCATGCAAGCTTTCCCGCATCCTGAAGCGGTTTCATGAGTTCGCAGAACCTGTTCAGATCATCCTTCACACCTTTTGACGGATCAAGGCGCTTTTCATGGGTTATGAGACGGTTAAGTTTAACAGAGAATTTGAAATCCGAAGGAGTGTGCTTTGCCCACCCGAACACAATGCCCTGTGATGGATAGCTGTAGAACGTGGAATTGATCTCTGCTGTATTGAAGATCCTTGAATATGCATGAAGTCTTGACTCATCTTCACTTCTGTAGAATACATCTGCCCAGTCCCGGTAATCCCAGCCCGAGCATCCAAGTCGGATCATACCCATAAAGGATAATTATATCCTTTCTGATTAATACGTATGTCCATGCACATAGGTACAGGCGGCTGGGATTACTTCCAGGTCGAGGGGCTTGATTCACTTACTGCTTATTCAAAAGCATTTGACTTTGTGGAGGTCAATTCAACCTTCTACTCACCTCCTTCCCCTGACATGGTCAGGTCGTGGAGGCGGCGGGTGAGGGAGAATTTTGAGTTCTCGGTACGCTGCCACAGAGACCTGACGCATAAGTACCTGCTTTTTCCTTGCAGGGAAAGTTATGAAATACTGAATTACTCGCTCCGGATCTGTGATGTACTGAGATCCGGGATACTGCATATCCAGACCCCGCCGTATTTCAAAATCCGGGAAAATATAAAAGATATCAGGGATCTTTTATCATCCTTCGATTTTGGCAGTACAAAGCTGGCATGGGAGATACGCGGGAATTCCCATGAAGCCACAGGATTGATGCAGGATTTCGGGATAATACACTGCACTGATATTTCAAAGCAATTTCCAGCTGTGGATTCTGACATCCTCTACTCGCGCCTTTTCGGGCATGGAAAACACAACCTCTATCAGTTCGATGATGCCGAGCTGCTGCAGATCAATGACAGGATCAGAGGGATGAATAAAGGTGAAGCATACCTCACCTTCCACGGAGCAAGGATGTACAAAGATGCTGCAAGGCTCAGGGTATTCCACAGGAACGGGACCTTCCCCGGCATCACAAAAGCCACAGGACTGGCATCGCTCAAGATCATACTTGAAGAAGATGCAAGATTCCCTGCAGCAAAGAACGAACTCATGGAGAAGCAGGGCTGGAAAGTGTTTGATCTTTCAGAGAATGAACATGTTCATGCGAGAACAATGCTTGAGAAGCTGCCTGACAGGGAATATACAGGGGTTGAAGAAGTGATTGAGGCTTTAGGATCACTTCAGTAAAAAACTCAGATCTCGCAGGTGCCGCGGGGGCAGGATAACTTTGCTGCGATTTCCATGATGTCAGATGCTGTGTCCTCTTTTGCATTCGCCCATATGCCAAGAGGAAAATGCCTGTTGCAGATCTGGCAGTAGTAACCATAATTGAGGCACAGCCATGAATGATTATGTGCTGAGCAGAGTTCTTCAGGCGTCATACTGATCTCAAATTGAACTGTCATGATTAAAAGAAATGCCAAGCGGGGTGAAAGTAATAGACTTGACCTCCAGAAAAGTTTCAAATGCTTTTTAAGATGGAGGCTATTTATGGATCAACACCGAACTGTGATATATGCAGCAGAATGGATCGAATGGTCCTGATGATTACATCTCCAGGGAAGAAAGGGAGCATTTGCTTTCTGAGCTGCATCGCTTCCTTGTATGGGTGGGTGAACAGCTTCCAGAGGAAGTGGATGTGAACGGGGAAAAAGTAAAGCTCCATGAGATGATCTGGCACTGCATACATCAAGACCAGCTTTCTGAACAGGAAAAAGAAAGGTACATGGAACTTGTCCGTCTGCTTGAGGCAAAAGAGAGAAGGGATGAAGAACTTCTGAAAACGGAAGAACTCACACATGAAGAGGCAAAAGAATTATACCATGAAGCAGCAGCCCTGATAAGAGCAATAATGGATCTGAGGGAATGTGAGGAAGGAAAAGTCAGGCTGAAAGAGGCTGGTGAAGAACAAAAAAAGAAAATCGATGATGCCAGGAGATGGCTCAGTTTCCTGAAAAGTATTGGAAAGAAATAAAACAACTACCCGTGCTGACCAGCCTCCTTTATGCCTTGAAGGTTTTTTATTCCATACAGGCTCTGACGCGCATCCTTGAAATAAAAGCGCTCTTCAAGTATATTTTTTTTCTTCAATCTATCCAGTGCGTACCTCACAGTCCTGGCGGGAAGATAGCTCTCCCTTGCAATGTCTTTCTGAGTCAATAATCCACCTTTCTCAAGTATTTTAAAAACGAGTTTTGCCGAAGGAGGAAGAGACTCTATTCTATTATCTCTGTTCACTGCAGGTGCGTCTTTTTCAAGACCATTGTTGTTAACGGCAAAGATGATCCCTCATGGTTGTCACCAGATCAGTTAACGGCGTTAACTGCTATAAAGGTTTCTGTAATCTGCCTCTATCTTTATTTCTTCCACCCTGGTTGGCGGCTTCTCTCCTGAGATATTGGCGCTCGTCGAGGTTATGGGAACGCCCGCACATTCGATAAGCTGGGCTGCGATCCTGTGGTCAGGATAGCGTATTCCAACAAGATCCGTCCCTGGAGTCAGGATATCAGGAACTGCCTTCTTTTTCTTGAGCACGACGGTCACAGCCCCCGGGAGAAACCTTTTGATAAAATCTGAAAAAACGTTCGCTCCAAGACCATATACAGTCTCGGTCGGGTAGATGACAGTGCCTCCCCTTTTTATGATAGCTGCGGCTTTTCTGATATCCCTGCCTGTGGAAAGCGGCATGTGGAGGATTAATTATACAGGAACCATTGCCAGAGAACTGACTGGACAGTTCTTTGTGCATATCCCGCATGCTATGCATGTGTCGTAATCTATCACGGCAGCGCCGTTGCTCACATATATAGCAAGTTTTGCGGTATTGATATCAAAATCTTCTGCTTTAGATTGTTTCGTATTGGTGGGACAGATTGTAACACATATCCCACATCCATTGCAATTCTCTGATTGTACCAGTTTCTTATCTTTTGCCATGAATGAATGATACAGCAGCGAAAGATATGAACATTTCGATTCATTTAATAACGAAAGCTTAATATAAACGTGATTCTTACGTGATTAAAGCCATCACAGGCAGAACAGGAGGATAAAATGACAGAAGGCCTTGAAATATTTGGAAAAACAGTATTCGATACACTCTTTGTAGATTACAGGATTATGGTTGTGACAGCCATCATTTCAATAGTCATATTCCTTATAGGGATGTATCTTCAACTGGATAAATGGGGACGTGGAACCCTTGAAGGAGCGACAAAACCCCTTGGTGCATGGGGCACTTTTAAATTGATAGTTCACAGGATATTCGAGAAAGGCATAGGTCCTGCACTCGGAGTAATAATCCTTGACGGTTTGTTCCAGCGCAGGACATGGCGCAGGAGAAAGACCGAATGGTTGATGCATATATTGATCTTCTGGGGATGGTTCGGGTTGTTCATACTCACAGTAACCGCTGCAGCAGCTGAGTTCTATGGACCGTTCATCTTAAATGAGCAGCCAGGACAGCCGGAATTATTTATCACCACATTCCAGGTACTTAAGATTCCAAACCTGATTTTCGCTTCAATGCTGACGATCGGGATCATAGTAGCAGTCGTGAGAAGGATATTCTTCGCAGATGTCCCGCCTGCAAGATTCACAAGCGTTGACTGGATATCTATTGCTGGAATCAGCATAGTAATAATTACTGGCTTTCTCGCATATTATCTCAGGATAGATTATTATGGGATAACAGGGAGGATGCTGGTGGATCAATACGAGGCCGCAGTTCCTGCATTTTTCAACAACCCAACAGTACTTTTCCATGAGGTGTTTACTCTGCTGTTCTGTGTTGCCTACCTGCCTTTCAGCAAGCTATTCCATATGTTCGTTACACCTCTGGTGATTATGATCAATAAGGGCGGCTATGTGGAAGTGAACGAATAGGAGAGTTTGTTAGTCATCTAACGAACAATATTTATATCAATGGAAACATAGGAGAATTATCATGGCAAAAAATAAACCGGCAATAAAGACCAGGCAATCGAACCAAGGGATAAGATCCTGAGATGGCGGGAGTACGTTACCAAGAGTTACGGCTGGAAAGCAAAACTTTTTGGACCCGCTGCAATCCCCCAGGAAGATATCAAGAAATATACGGATGATCTGTACAACTGCACCACATGCGGTATGTGCGGCACTGTATGCTGTGCTGGTATAGATACCATCGAACTCTGGGAATCCAACCGCGCAAACCTTGTGAAGCACGGAACAGGACCATATGGCAAGCAGAGTCTTTTCCCCAAGCTCATTGGAGAGGGACATAATCCATATCTCAAACAGCAGAAAGACCGACTCGCCTGGATGACGCCTGATATCAAGATAGCAGATAAGTCGGATATAGCGTATTTCATCGGCTGCACAGCAGGTTACAACCAGCAGGCGCTCTGCGTCAGCACTGCAAGGATACTGAACAAGCTCAATGTCCCGTTCATGGTGCTTGGAGAAGATGAATGGTGCTGTGCCTCAGCTCTGATAAGGACAGGTCAGCAGCATCTCGGCGAAGTGCCGAAGCAGGCAGCACTGCACAATGTAGAGGCATTGAAAGCACGCGGCGCAAAGAGGGTCGTATTTGCATGCGCAGGATGTTTCAGGGCAGCAAAGATAGACTGGCCTCGAGCATATGGAAAACCTCTGCCGTTTGAGGCGATCCACATGTCCCAGTTCCTGGCAGAACAGATGGACGCAGGGAAGATAAAATGGGAGAAGAGCTTTGATAAGACGGTTACATACCATGACCCCTGCCACCTCGGAAGGCATGTGGGCGTATTTGAAGAGCCAAGGAAGGTCCTGAAGAGCATGCCAGGCATCAAACTTGTGGAAATGGAAAGGAATCGCCATGAGCAGAGGTGCTGCGGTGCGGGCGGAGGTGTGAAAGCAGGCATACCTGACCTTGCGCTTGGTGTTGCCAAGGACAGGATGACTGACGCCGGGGCAACAAAGGCTGAGGTACTGATCAGCACATGCCCGTTCTGCAGGCGCAACCTCCTTGATGGCAGGGATGACCTGAAGATGGAGATGAGGGTGGACGACCTCGTGGTTCTCGCAGCCAACCTCATGGGTCTGAGCACAGACATCAAATCCCCTGCTCCAGGAGCGCCAAAGGAGACCATAAGCGACCTGTTCAGGACACAGACCATACCTCCAAAGCCGGCTGAGCCCAAGAAAGAAGAGCCAAAGGCTGCTCCTGCGGCTGAAAAGAAGCAGGCATAAAGCCTGCTCTGATTTTTTATAGCAGGTCTCATAGAAAAGCTTTTTATCAAGACCTGCGATGTTCACTCATGAACATCGCCTCTCTCGGGCGCAGGATTGAACATCTTATTCATACCGATCCATCTGTTCTTGCCTCCATGGTCTTTGATTCTGGTTTTTCCTGTCAGCGCTGCGGCTGGTGCTGCAGGGAGAATTTCAGTATCAGGATAACACGGGATATCCTTCGTCCATCCAATGCGGTCTCTGTTTTTCCGGACGATGTCAGGCATATAATCAAAAATACCGGGATGCAGTGGGATGAAATAGCTGAACCTGATATCTATTCGTGTTTATCGGATGGGAATATAATATGGGTCATCGGCTGGATACTGCGGCGCAGCAGGGAAGATGATTGTATTTTCTACAGGAACCATGAGTGTTCAGCGTACGAGTACCGCCCTCTGATCTGCAGATGCTATCCTTTTTTCATGGGAGAGAACGGGGTCGAGGTCATGTACTGCAATGGAATGGGGAACAAAATGACCCCGGAAACGGCTGCTGAGATCGGAAAATTATTGAAGAAGTATGAGCTTAAGAAACTCAGAAATTATATCAGCATCATCAGGCAGATGGGAGACGTGCTGCGTCTATCCAGCCTGCGTTCAATCCCCGGGGATTACTCAGGGGAGATCATATTATGCGATGGAGAAGCGGTATCTGTGCGCAGATTGTAATGGGATAGCGCGGATTTGAACCGCGGTCTAAGCGTCCCAAACGCTCAAGGATGGACCAGGCTACCCTACTATCCCTTTGGGCGTCTAACTAACAGCCTGATAAGATAAAAACCTTGCTCAACCTTTATACTCACAGCTTACAACCTCTTTGATCCTGTCCGCGGTCTTTGGTCCCACAAGTCCAACCTCCATCAGTTCTTCGCGTGAGGCTGCCATGATCTTTTCCACGCTTCCAAAATGTTTGAGGAGATTTCTTGCAACAGCAGGACCGATCTCAGGGAGCGATGAGATCACATATTCCTGCTGTTCTTTAAGTGTCATGGAAGTTTTCTTTCCATGTGTACTGAATTCCCTTTTTTCATCGTTCTGTTCCCTCTTTGCCATGATATTTATCAATGCCGCAGTATCTTCCTCGTCAGTGCTGAAGATGATCGGAACCTTGAAATCAATAGCTATCGAGGATAGGACGCCTCTGATGGAGTTCGGGTTTATCTGTCTTGCTGTATAGAGCCCTTCACCTTCAATGATAAGCAAAGGACGCTCAAACGTGCGGGCAAGATCAGAGATCTGCCCGAAGAGATCTCTTCCGTCCATGAGCGTGCTCAGGAAATCTTCCACTGTCTTGCGCTCGATGCCTAACCTGTCGCTCACCACATAATCGGCGACCTCAAGCGTCCTCAATTCCACATCAATTCCAAGTCTTTCAAGAATTTTTGCAACAGGAGAACGGATCTCTCTCTGGTCAACCAGTACCTTAAGCCCTCCTGATTTTTGTTCAGGCATCTTATGCAGAGGGAAGTCGAGCAATTTTTTCTGACCATCGCCCTGCTGCCCTCCATTCGTATTATCCTCCAGTTCATTATTCAGGTTCTTCATCGTCCTGATCATCGATCTCTCTTTCCTGTTGCTCGTCCAGTGATATGCTTCGTCCTTTGATCCTTTTGCCATAAGGATCACCACGCGCCCGGCATGCTTTCGTCCGGTCCTTCCTTTCCGCTGTATGCTCCTTATTTCAGAAGGGATGGGTTCAAAGAAAACCACGAGGTCTGTTGCAGGGATATCCAGCCCTTCTTCTGCAACAGATGTGGCGACAAGGGTATTATACTCGCCTTCCCTGAATTTCTGGATTATACCCACCTGCTGCTTCTGCGTCAGACCTGTGTCCCTGTACCTGCTCGCCTGTCCTACGAACCTCACTGGCTTTATGCCTTCCACATCTTTCAGGGATTCTGTAACATGTTCAGCCATATCCCTGTAATTGGTGAAAACTATCACCCTGGACTGCGGGTTCTCACTGATCTGTTTCTGGACAAGTTGCTTCACGACATTTAATTTAGGATTGTTATCATTGCAGCCTGCAAGATGATGCACTGCCTGGCGCATGTTCATGTCCTCCATGAGGCGTTTTGCTGCTTTGCTGCCGCTTTTTGATCTTGCCTCGTTCTCAAGCCTCTCAAAATATCTGGATAAGGCAGAAACACCCTGCGTCTCAGCGATCTCTATCGCATGGCTGATCTTGAATATTTCAGCAAGCACCGATATACCCTGATACACCTTCTGGTCAGGTGCCGAGCCGAGCCGCGACTGCATCCGCGCCTGAAGATCAAGCATTTCCCTCTTTGATAGCTTTGTCTGGTAGGGTGAGATAAAACCAAGCTCTCGCAGTTTATTCATTCTGTCTGCAAGCACCTTATCCATCGGCTGTTTCAAGCTTTTGATCTCAACAGGGATGGGTACGTATATCCATTCAACATCCTTATCAAAGATATAAGGTCTGACATCAGGGTCAGAGTCAGAGCGTATCTCGACAGCTGCGATGTGAAGATTCGCACATACCTCCTGGATCTTTGCCGGGTCGCTGCCTGGACTTGCAGTTATCCCGAGAACAAGCGGTTCTTTGTTCTGCTGCATATATTTTTCTGCGATATATACGTATGAATAATCCCCTGTTGCCCTGTGCGCCTCATCAAAAATGATGCATGAAACATTCTCAAGGTCTATTTTTTTCCCCAGGAGATCGTTCTCTATCACCTGGGGCGTGGAAACTACGACCTGTGCGGTCTCCCACATGGACGCTCGCTTTCCGGGAGGTGTGGTGCCTGTGAATAGCACGATCGTCTCCGGCATTATGGTCAGGGCACTCTTCAGAAAAGCAGCATGCTGTTCAACAAGCGGCTTTGTGGGGGAAAGGAGCAGCACCTTACCTTTCGAAAGGTTCGAGACCATTACAAAAAGAGCAACAATGGTTTTGCCAAGACCTGTCGGAAGCACCACAAGAGTTGATTTTTTAACCGCTTCTCCCGCAATTGAGAGCTGATACAGCCTCTGCTCTACGGTATCTGGCTTTATGAGCGGGTGATTTATATACTGAACATCAGTCATCCGAGGAATAATATCTTATATGATAATAAATCTAATGCGAGCGGGGTGAAAGTTTTCCTTAAATAGTAAGAAAAGTTAATATATCCATAGAAAGATTAAACATATACAATCAACTCTGGAGGTAAATAAACATGTGCAGTGTCGGTGATGCATTCAACATTGAGATCACATCGCTGGAAGCTAAATTTTTCAAGTGCGATGAATGCAGAAATGAGTTCAGAGGTATTGGGAGAAAAGTAGTGTGTCCTTCCTGCCACTCGAACAAGGTGAAGCCAATGTTCAAGGAAGAATGATCCCCCTCGATCATGATGAAATGCTCCTTCTGAAAGGCATGGAAGGTGTCCTGGGGATCGTCAAAGCAGGTGAACATAATAAATTTTTCCTCGAGACAGATAAGGAGGAGATCCTCCTTTTCCTTGAGCCTGAAGACCTGCTCGTGGCATCGGGTTTTGAAAAGGATGAAAAGACAATGAAGGGTTTGAAATGTGTGCTTTATATGATCCGGGAACTGGGATCGCCTTTTATCGTCCTGCCAAAAAAACACCCTGCTTCAAGGCGACTTAAGATCGTGGTCTCAGCAGGAGACAGAACAAGGATCAGCTGCAGCATAACCCCCGGGACTCATCCTGAACAGGATATACTTTGCGGAAGTGATGAGTTCGACGGTGTGGAGATCAGAGGTGTGAAAGGCGGGGTGGAGTTCAAGAACCTCAAGGAAGTTCAGATCGACCGCATCCCGTTTAAGATCTAGCGAATCGCCTGCTTCAATGCCTCTATTGAAGGTGGAGCACCAACAAAAGCACATTTTCCATTGATGAAAATAGTTGGAACAGCCTGCACTCCGTAAAGCGCTGCTTTTGCAGAACCCTGTGGAGTTGAGGTTGATTGCTCAACAACTTTGACCTCTGGCATCCGGGCAGCGAGCTGCTTTGCCATGATAAGTGCCCTTGGACAGTGAGGACAGGCAGGAGATGTGAACACTTCTATCATAACCTGCCTGGGAGACAGGACCTCCTGCTGTCGTTTCATCAGTTCTTCAAGTTTCTTCTTCCTTATCTGCGCAAGTTCATCTTCTGTCATATCTTTTCTTTCCTGATTGCAGAGCGGATCGTATTCTCTTCTATCCTGTATGTATTTTTCCCGATCATCACAGCAGGCAGTTCTTTGATATCAAACTGGCTTATAATTTCTGGATGAAGCGAAGTATCTATTATGGAGAATTTCGCTCCCTCTTCGATCGCGATCTTTTTCACGATCCGGGTGATTTCAGGCGAGGGGTCCTTTGGCAGCACCGCCATACCGCAGGTGCAGTCTATGCGCTCATATCCCATTTCTTTTATGAGCTTCACTTCAGGTCGAGCCATGATATAAGATAGCGCGCAGGGTGTAAAAAAAGTTTGGTGTTCAGAAGCGGCTGATGTTCCATTCCGACAAATAGATATTTATCAATTCAAATGGTAATCAAATAACGTATGAGCATAGAATATACAGCATTGAACAAAGAAACCGCTGCCGGGGAGATAAAAAACTTTCTTGAATCCTGTCCTGAGGAGGCTGTATTCAGGATGGTGATTAACTCAAAAAGGGGTTATCTCAGGATCAAGGTCAAAAACGTGAGCAGGAGCAGATTTAGAAAACTGATTGGCAGACTTAAAATAAGAAAATCGCGCAAGTAGAGACCGGGTTCTATAAACATAAACTATTCAAATATGTAAGCCTACTATGTCATATGAATAACGAGATTATCATAGGCATCAGCGGGGCCTCGGGCGTGCAGTACGGACTGCACCTCCTTGAAATCCTGAAAAACATGAAAAGTTTTGAAGTCCACCTGGTTGTCTCGAAATCTGCAGAGAAGCTCATCCAGATCGAGACCGATGTCTCGATGAGCGATGTTGAGGCGCTGTGCGATCATCTTTATGCTGATGATGATTTCACTGCTCCCGTTGCCAGCGGTTCGCACAGATCAAAAGGCATGATAATCGCACCCTGCAGCATGAAAACCCTTGCATCCGTGGCAGTGGGTATGTCAGATACATTGATCTCAAGGGCTGCAGATGTCTGCCTGAAAGAAAAACGCCCTCTCGTTCTGATGGTTCGAGAAACCCCTCTCAACCTGATCCATATAGAAAACATGGCAAGAGCAGCAGGAGCAGGGGCTTCGATACTGCCGGCGTGCCCTGCTTTTTATCCAAAGCCCAGAACCATAGATGATCTCCTTGATTTCATGTCTGGTCGTGCACTTGACCTTCTGGGCATAGAGCACAATGTGTACAAACGGTGGCATGGATGAGTTTCAGGGGATTCCTGGAAAAGCTCAGGTCAGAGGGAAAGCTCAAAGTGGTCAATCAACCCCTCTCACCTGTATATGAGGTCTCGGCATCCGTGGGAAAAGAGCCCACTCTTTTTACGAACGTGAACGGCGGGAAAGTCGTCATGAACATCCTGGGTTCGAGGGAACTGCTGGCAGAGGCTCTCGGCGTGGCGCAGACCAGCATAATTCAGCATCTCTCCTCCTGCCATACCCTGGGTGAGGTAAGAGTTGTCACGGATTCGGCTGCAAAGGAAGTGAGCGAAAAACCAGACCTGTCAAAGCTCCCCATACTCACGCATTATGAAGGGGACGGCGCCCCTTACATCACATCTGGCGTGGTGGTGTCGGAATATGAAGGGGTGATGAACGCATCGATACACAGGCTGCGGGTGATAGGAAAGGATACGCTCGCAGCGCGCCTTGTTGAGTTCAGGCATACCTACAATCTCCACAGGAAAGCGGCTGAAAAAGGAGAGCCACTTCCGATAGCGATCGTTATCGGCATAGACCTTGTTACGCTGTTTGCAATATCGACCCGCGTGCCTGAAGGGCAGGAGTTCGGCTATGCTGCAGCCCTCAAAGGTGAACCTCTTGAGGTTTTCGAATGCACAAACGGCGTCAGGGTCCCGCATGCAGAGTTCGTGCTTGAGGGTTATATCCACCCGACAGAACTGGTAGATGAGGGACCGTTCGTAGATATAAGCGGCACCTACGACATCGTCCGGAAGCAGCCTGTTATCCATCTCACCAATATGATGCACAGGCGCGACCCGATATACCATGCTCTCATGCCAGCGGCGAACGAACATAATATCATGATGGGAGTACCCTACGAACCTCTGATATTCAATGAAGTGAAAAAAGTGGCTGATGTAAAAAACGTTGTGATGACTCCAGGTGGATGCTGGTACTTCCATGCCGCGGTGCAGATACACAAGAAGAGCGATGAAGAGGTAAAGAAGGCTATTGACGCTACTTTTGCAGCGCATAAGAGCTTGAAGCACGTCGTGATAGTGGATGATGATATCAATATCTTCGACCCGGGCGACATAGAGTTCGCGATAGCCACGCGCGTCAAAGGGGATGAGGACATTTACATTTACCCGAACGTGAGAGGAAGTACGCTTGATCCGCGCTCTGATAATGGGATAGGGACGAAAGTGGGGATAGATGCGACCATGGACCTGAGCAAGAGATGGAAATTCGAGAGGGCGAGGAGGCCGAAAGTTGCATGAAGATTTTCCGTAAAATTGAAAAAAACCGCAGATGAAGGCGCCCAGAGTCAAGGACCTCCTGAGTTGCGCCTGTCTTCGACACGCTTTGCGAGCGGGAGGGCGCACACACGTATGGCTAGCGCCATACGTGTTGTGTGGGAGTCGAGAACCGTTAGGTTTCGGTCTGAGAACCCGCAGGGTTTCGGCATTGATGAACGCAGATGTTTCAATTATGGGATTAATGAGAATACATATATGAGACATCCACAATAAAAGAGATAGTTATAATGTCCAGATCGAGCGAACCGGAAAAGAAACCCATCGACCAGTACGACCACAAAAGCAAGGAGCGCTGCAGTAACCCTCCCGTCGGTCTCGTAACCCTGGAAACCGACTGCGACAGCGGCAAAAAGACCTTCTCCTGCGACCCGCACTTCGATCCCGCGCTCGAGTGGGCAGGAAAAAGCAGAGCACAGAACCCGCCCCTTCACGAAGCCATCGAGTTCTACAAACACAGGCACAACTGGTCAAACCGGATGAATGCAGGAGTATTGCAAATGATTTTTTTAAGCGGTATGAATTATGAATAACTTCAGTGAAAAGGTAAATTTTATCTGGTCGATTGCTGAATTAATCCGCGATACATTCAAACGGAGCAAGTATCAGGATATCATTCTCCCACTCACCGTGCTCAGACGCATTGACTGCGTTCTTGAACCCACGAAACAGGATGTTCTGGAGGTAAATGCAAAGCTGAAAGGGAAGCTCGATAATCTCGCCCCTCAGCTCTGCAAAGCATCTGGTTTCGCGTTTTATAATACCTCACTCTACAATTTCGAGAAGCTCCTGGGTGATGCACCGAACCTTGCAGGTAATCTTCGTGCCTATATCACCGGCTTTTCTGACAATATGAGGGAGGTACTTGAAAAATTCGATTTTGATAACACGATTACAAAGCTTGATGAATCTGGTCTTCTCTTCCTTGTATTGGAAAAGTTTAGAAAAATCGATCTGCATCCGGATAAGGTTTCAAATCATGAAATGGGGTATATATTTGAGGAACTTGTCAGAAAGTTCAATGAAGCACTGAATGAGAATCCGGGTGAGCACTTTACTCCACGCGAAGTAATCAGATTTATGGTAAATCTTGTGCTGTCGCAGGATAAGGATGCTTTAAGCCGCAATCATATAGTGCGCACAGTCTATGATCCATGCTGTGGTTCAGGTGGGATGTTGACCATTGCCAAGGAACGGATCATTGAGATAAATCCGGTGGCGGATGTCCACCTTTTCGGGCAGGAAGTAAATCCTGAGACATTTGCGATGTGCAAGTCAGACCTTTACATGAAAAGCGCAGATGGTCGTGATGCTGAGAACATCAAGTACGGCAGTACACTTTCCAGGGATCAGCATACTGACAGGGGATTTGATTATATGTTCACCAATCCTCCTTTCGGCAAGGAATGGAAGATGGATGAGGAGGCGGTGAGAAATGAAGCGGATAGGGGCTTTGCAGGACGCTTCGGAGCGGGTCTGCCGCGAATCAGCGATGGGCAGCTGCTCTTTTTGCAGCACATGCTTGGAAGGATGAAAGACCCGAATGACGGTGGGAGCCGCATCGCGATCGTCATGAATGGTTCACCTCTTTTCACGGGAGATGCGGGGAGCGGTGAAAGCGAGATACGGCGCTGGATACTGGAAAATGACTGGTGTGATGCCATCGTGGCGCTTCCTGAGCAGCTTTTCTATAATACTGGGATCTCGACATATGTATGGGTCCTCACAAACCGCAAGGAAACCCGGAGGCGCGGAAAAGTGCAGTTGATCGATGCTTCTTCATTCTGGGTACAGATGCGAAAGAGCCTTGGCAATAAGCGCCGCGAGATATCGGCAGAACAGATCAAAACGGTTTCGAAGATATACGAAGATTTCAAGGAAAGCGAGTACTCCCGGATATTCAATACGAAAGGCAATTTTATCTTCCCTGTCAGAACGGGATGAGACCGCAGAATTATGCCGCGATAAGGATGGAAACCATGAACCTGACCCGGAGCTTCGCGATACTGAGAATGTACCACTTAAAGAAGATATCACTGCATACTTTGATCGTGAGGTCAGACCCCATGTGCCTGATGCATGGATAAATACATCGATTTGCGACCACAAGGACGGCGCTGTCGGAAAGGTGGGTTATGAGATCAATTTCAACCGCTATTTCTACAAGTATCAGCCGCCACGTCCTCTCGAAGTGATTGAGGCTGATATCAGGACGCTTGAGAAGGAAATCATGGGGATGTTGAGGGAGGTGGCGGGGTGAAGAAAAAGCCAGCAAAGACTGATATCGTGTCTGTCACAAATGTTCAAGATATGCCTGGCAGACCGGAAACACTGGCTCTATTGAGCGATATCCGTTCGCTCATAGAGGCTGCGCGCATGCGTGTTTCTACGACGGCTAATGTAGAAATGGTACTGCTCTACTGGCATATAGGAGATCGCATCCGGAAAGATATTCTCGGCATGGAACGCGCTGATTACGGGAAACAGATTGTCCAGACACTGGCTGGACAATTAGGCTGGAGCCATTTCGTGCAGATAACCGCTCTTGACGACCCACTAAAGAGGGATTTCTATTCAGAAATGTGCCGGATCGAACGCTGGAGCACCCGTACCCTCCGTGCCAAGATCCAGGGTATGCTCTATGAGCGAACAGCCCTCTCGAAAAAGTCCGAAAAACTCATCCAGCGGGAACTTGCCACATTGCGCGAGGAAGACCGTATGACCCCTGATCTTGTGTTCCGTGACCCATATTTTCTTGATTTTCTGGGTCTTTCCGATTCATTCAGCGAGCGCGACCTGGAGGCTGCCATCCTCCGGGAACTTGAAAGGTTTTTGCTTGAACTTGGCACGAATTTTACATTTGTAGCGCGCCAGAAAAGGATTACCGTTGATAACGAAGATTACTATCTCGACCTGCTGTTCTATCATCGCAGTATGCGCCGTCTGGTGGCAATCGAACTGAAACTTGGAAAATTCCAGGCACAGGATAAGGGACAGATGGAGCTTTATTTACGCTGGCTTGACAAATATGAGAGGCGCGAGGGTGAAGAAAGCCCGCTGGGGCTGATATTATGCGCGGAGAAGACTACTGAGCATGTTGAGCTACTGCAGCTTGAGACAAGCGGGATACGGGTGGCTGAGTATCTTACCGAACTTCCGCCGCGCCGGTTGCTTGAGGCAAAACTGCATGAAGCGATCCGTCTGGCGCGGGAACAATTCGCAGCCCGTGAAGTGCCCAGATTGGAGGGGAATACTGAATGAGCGAAGAACTCACCCTGAAATCCTCAGGTACACCCGCCCTCAGGGGGAAGATCTATCCTGTGTATAAGGATTCTGGCGCGGAATGGCTGGGGGCGCTTTCGGGAAAGCAGAAACAGGAACCGCAGATCAACGCAGATGAACGCAGATTAATCACATCGGCTCACCGCAAAGGACGCGAAGAACGCAAAGTTCCGCAGCAATATTTGCACTTTTGTATTGGGGAACATCTACGAAACAGCACACGGATGACACGGATCGGACGGATTTACACGGATAATTCGATCCGTGAGCATCCGCGTCATCCGCGCAATCCGTGTTCCATCACGTTCGCCCTTGAAAGTATAATCCGCCAACAGAAATGTTGTTCTGTAATAACACAACAGGAGGCAGCAT
>JAPZAV010000067.1 GCA_027460465.1 Candidatus Methanoperedens sp.
GATATAACCCATGTCGATGAGCTGCCTCATGTATCTGTAGAACAACGTTAGCAATAATGTTCGGATGTGGCTTCCATCAACATCAGCATCTGTCATAATTATTATACGATGATACCGCGCCTTATTGATATCGAATTCTTCACCCTCACCGATGCCAGCTCCTATCGCTGTTATCAGGGCTCTGATCTCCTCGTTCTTCAGTATCTTGGTGAGCCTTGCCTTTTCAACGTTCAATATCTTGCCGCGCAGAGGCAGGATCGCCTGGAACCTGCGGTCGCGTCCCTGCTTGGCGCTGTTATGCACAAAGACACCGCAGGAAAGAGCAAAGTTATGAGTATGCGGGATCTCGATATCATAAACATCCATGCCTTCATCCAGGTGTTCAATGACGGCAATACGATGGTTGAACCTGGCAACAGCTTCATATGCAAGTGCTTCATAACCATCAATCGTGATGCCTGGTTCCTGGATATCAGAAGATTTTCGATACAAAGGCATAAGCGAATCATCTGGAGTAAGAGACCAGGCTGGCTTGAAACTACCATCTCGCAACATGAAGTTATGATCTGGAGTACAAATTATATCTTCACCTGAATCCAGGGTAATTTTAATAACTCTGGTTTTGACTTTTGTCATTCTTGGATTGATTATGCGTTCAAGCCCTATTGTACCATCATTTCGTATAGTGTAGCAAAAATGCTCTATACCCATTGCCTTTTCTGCGATGATTTCTTTGAAACTCAGCGAACGGCCATCAGCCAGAGCTACGCGCGTATCTCCAGAAAAACAGCCTCCTGCGCTGTCTCCTTCCACGATATATATCTCGCTCTGCGCAGGGTCTTTTTCAGAGCAGTCGGCAAGTTTGCCTGGAAGAGAACTTACCTCAAGCGCGTTCTTGCGCCGCGTGAGCTCACGCGCCTTCCGTGCAGCTTCCCTTGCCTCTGATGCCTCAAGCGCCTTTGAAATGATGTTCTTTGCAGCAGCAGGGTTTTCCTCAAGGAACTCGGATAGGCCCTCTGAGACAAGGGTTTCGACTATTCCTTTTATGTCGCTATTCCCGAGCTTTGTCTTTGTCTGACCCTCGAACTGAGGATTCTTTAGCTTGATATTGATTATCGCGGTGAGCCCTTCCCTGACATCCTCGCCTGAAAGCTTATCATCCCCTTTCATCATCTCTTTGGATTTTGCATAATCGTTGATCGCTCTTGTAAGTGCTGCCTTGAACCCGATGAGATGGGTTCCGCCTTCATGCGTGTTTATGTTGTTTGCAAACGCATAGACGTTCTCAACATAGCTGTCATTGTATTGCATGGCGATTTCTACGATTGTGGAGTCCTTCTGCTTCTGGAAATATATCGGTTTTTCGTGCAGCACTGTCTTGTTCTTATTCAGGAATTCCACAAATGACACGATCCCGCCTTCGTACTGGAACACCTGTTCATTCTGCGAGGCTTCATCCCTGATCTTGATCCTGAGGCCCCTGTTCAGGAACGCGAGCTCGCGAAGTCTTCCAGATATTATTTCAATGTCGAACTGGAGGGTCTCGAAGATGGTTCCATCCGGTTTGAACGTGACCGTTGTGCCTGTTCCTTCGGTATCTCCGATCGTCACCACTTCTGTGGCCGGTTTTCCCTGCTCATACCTTTGCTTATATAATTTCCCGTCCCTTTTGACCTCGACCTCAAGCCATTCTGAAAGCGCGTTCACGACCGAAACCCCGACGCCGTGCAGGCCGCCTGAAACCTTATATGCATTATTGTCAAACTTGCCTCCAGCATGGAGTTTTGTCATGACCACTTCAAGTGCTGATCTGTTGTATCTTGGAAGTATATCTATCGGGATCCCCCGCCCGTTGTCTATTACTCTGACGCTTCCTTCAGATCTCAGGATGACTTCAATGTCTGTGCAATAACCCACAAGCGCTTCGTCTATGCTGTTGTCCACAACCTCATAAACAAGATGGTGAAGCCCTCTTGAATCAGTACTCCCGATATACATACCGGGGCGCTTGCGTACTGGTTCAAGCCCTTCCAGTACCTGGATCTGCTCAGCGCCGTACTCTTTATTCATCGTGTCCATATCAAATTCCTGTGTTCAAACTGCTGAATGAAAGGATAGCATGTTTAAGATTCATGCAGATTTATCTTAATTTTCTCTATTGTCCATTTGTCCTTAAAACCGACTTCCGTACCTCAATATGATCCTTCCCACACTAATTATCCTCAAAGCATATATACCTTATTGCTTCTAAGCATAGCGATTCTAATTATGATAAATGCATATAAAAAATTATATCATTATTTAAATAAGATCTTCATTCATCCTGGATATTTCCCTCTGATGAACTCTCCCGGAAAGATGCCAGCTCCGCCTGCTATTGTTGCGCCCACGTTGATCATGCTGTTGATGCCTGTGTGCACATCATCGCCCATTATCACTCCCAGTTTTCTTCTTCCAGAGTCGAATTTTCTTCCACTGATCTCCACAAGGACTGTCCTGCCGTCATGCCTGAGATTAGCCACTTTGGTACCTGCTCCGAAATTACATCTCTCCCCGATGATGCTGTCTCCAACATAGCTCAAATGACCTATATGGGTCTTATTCATTATTATGCTGTTCTTTACCTCAACTCCATTCCCGATCCTCACCCCGTCCCCGATGCTCGTACCCGGTCTGATATAGCAGTTCGGCCCTATGTCGCAATTCCTTCCGATGATCACAGGTCCTGTTATATAGGCCCCGTTCCTTATCATCGAACCCTCGCCCACACTGACGTTCCCTTTCATTGTGGAGTAAGGTTCGACCTCTCCGCGTATCTCCCAGCGAATATCCTCACCTTCTTTTAACATCATCTCATTGGCTTCTAGCAGGTGCCACGGGAACCCGATATCCTGCCACTTCTCAAGCTGGATCCACCCTGCTTCTTTCCCCGAATCTATCAGGAACTGGATTGAATCCGTGATCTCATATTCTCCGCGCGATGAGGGATTCGTTTTATCGATCGCCTCGAATATAGAAGGCTCAAAGACATATATACCTGCATTTGCAAGGTCTGAAGTGGGCTGTTCCGGTTTTTCAATAATTCTTTCTACCCTTCCTTCATTTACATACAGGATCCCGTACTCCTGCGGTATTGCGACTTTCTTTGCAGCCAGGACCAGATCTCCCCCTGCGCTGCAGAGCTTCGCAAGATCAGGAATACCTGCAAGTACATCTCCGTTGGTCACAATGAACCTCTCATCAACCCATCCCCTGACAGCAGATATTGCATCTGCTGTACCTCTCTGATGCAACTGCTCGACATATTCTATATCTATTCCAAACCTTCTGCCATCTCCAAAATACTCAATTACCTTTTCTTTGAAATATCCCACAACTATCAGAAACTCTCTTATCCCCGCTGATTTCATTGTGACTATTATATGTTCGAGCAAGGGGCGGTTCGCTATCACCAGCATAACCTTGGGTTTTTTCTCAGTAAGAGGACCCATCCGTGTTCCCTTCCCGGCAGCGAGAATGACAGCTTTCATGCCACAGCTTTCCTCACGATTTCTTCTGCTCTCCTGTACAGTTCATCGCAGTTGTTACTGGATTCGACGGTTATCCTTATTTTTGGCTCAGTGCCGCTGGGGCGGACAAGGATCCATCCATCTTCAAGATCAGCCTTTATTCCGTCAAGTGTATTGATCTCTCCAAGCCCTTTCAGTTCCTGAGTTATCTTTATCATGGCTCTCTCCTTATCCCTGCACAGGTATGCTCCTCTTTTCACAGGATACTCAGGTATCGAGTCAAGAAGCCTGCTGAGTTCTCCTTCTTTCTCCACAATTTCTACAAGTCTGGCTGCTGCGTAGATGCCGTCAGGACACAGGGATATTCTCGGAAAAATCCAGGCTCCTGAGGGTTCGCCTCCAAACTCTCCCTTTATCTTTTTCAGCTCTTCTGCCACATACACATCACCCACCTTTGTACGGGCGATCTTAATGCCAGCAAGAAGGTCGTCTATCACCTTTGAAGCGTCCACAGGCACTGCTATTGCCTTTTTAGCTTCTCTGATCGCAAAGAAAGCAAGCATCTTATCACCTTTCACAAAATTTCCCTGATCATCCACAGCCATCATCCTGTCAGCATCCCCATCATGCGCTATTCCGAGATCAGCGTCTGCAGCCCTGACCGTGCTTTTCAGAAGACCCAGGGTCTCATCAACAGGTTCTGGTTCTCTTGCAGGAAAGTGTCCGTCCGGCTGGGAATTAAGAGTAATTACCTCGCAGCCCATTTCACGCAGAACATAGGGTGTTATTACGGACGCTGCGCCGCATCCGCAGTCAACCACGACTTTCAGACAGGCATTACTGGTGTTTTGCAGTATTAACCCGATATG
Source organism: Candidatus Methanoperedens sp. (assembly GCA_027460465.1). GTDB lineage: Archaea > Halobacteriota > Methanosarcinia > Methanosarcinales > Methanoperedenaceae > Methanoperedens. The sequence continues at coordinate 4,379 of JAPZAV010000067.1, forward strand.
GTCATCAATAGCTGTTCCTGGGTTTCTCACGCTTCCTGTTTTATCCCAGTTTGCATATCTGAACGTCCCTGTCATCAGTATTTCTTCTATCTTTTGCTGCTGCTCTGTGTCAAACGACATCCCGTCTTTAAAGACTTTTATCCCGATATACTCAGCAGGGTTATGGGAGGCAGTGACCATGATGCCGCAGCCGTGACCTTTTGAGGCAAGTGCCAGCGTGGGGGTGGGGACCATCCCGATCCTGACAACTTTGCTTCCAGATGAGAGCAGACCTGCTGTAACCGCATTCTCTATCATCTCCCCCGCTATCCTGGGATCACGACCAACGACCACCTCAGGATATAAGCTTCCGATGGCAAGCCCGAGATCGAGCGCTATCTGCGGTGTTATTTCTTTGTTGGCAATACCCCTTATACCTGAAGATCCAAACTTCAGAAACTTTTTGGGTTCTGACATCCTCACTCCACTGTAACGCTTTTAGCAAGGTTCCTCGGCTGGTCTATGGGGCAATTTCGTGCTTTTGCGATGTAATAAGAGAGCAACTGCACCACTACTGTTGAGAGCACGGGCGAGAATATCTCTTCTGTTGTCGGAACCCGGATCACTGAATCCACGTACTTTTCTATCTCGCTGTCTTTTTCATCTGCAATTGCAAGTACAGGGGCTTCCCTTGCCTTTACCTCCTTGATATTATTCACCACTTTATCATAGGTCAGTCCTTTTGTCGCTATTGCAACCACAGGCGTGTTCTGGGTGATCAGGGCAAGAGGTCCGTGCTTGAGCTCGCCTGCAGCATAGCCTTCTGCATGGATGTATGAGATCTCCTTGAGCTTCAGAGCCCCTTCAAGAGCGATCGGGTAATTGAGCGTCCTTCCTATGAAGAAGAAATCATTCGAGGACTTGAATACACTGGCGAATTTTATGATCATTTCCTTATCATTGAGAAGACGCGTTATCTGGGCAGGTATATGTTTCAGGGATACAAGCATTCGCTTCATTCGGTCCTGGCTGATTTTCCCCCTGATCTTCCCGAAATAAAGCGCAAGAAGATACAGGACTGCGAGCTGGGATATGAAGGTCTTGGTGGCTGCAACACCTATCTCAGGTCCTGACCTTGTATAGATCACGCTCTCAACTTCCCTTGTAATGGTGCTGCCTGTCACGTTTGTGATCGCCAGGGTCCTGCATCCTGAGCTTTTCGCCTCGCGAAGGGCTGCAAGCGTATCCGCTGTCTCACCTGATTGAGATATCGCGATAACAAGAGAGCCAGGTGAGGAGTGCGCATACCTGAACTCGGATGCTATCTCGACATCAACATGGATGCCTGAGAGCTGCTCAAACAGGTACTTGCCGAGAAAACCAGCATTGTACGAAGTGCCGCAGGCAATTATGCTGATTCTCGATATGTCCTTTATCCTGGATTCTGTCAGCTTCAGACCATCAAAAACGATATTACCCTCAAGTTCATATATCCTGCCTGCGAATGTATCATGGAGCGCCCTGGGCTGTTCATGGATCTCCTTGAGCATGAAATGCTCATACCCTGATTTTTCAGCAGCTTCCAGGTTCCATTCAATGGTATTAACTTTCTTTTCGATCTCTCTCTTCTCGGTATCAAAGAAAGTCACCCTGTCCTGATCAACATATGCAACTTCAAGATCGTTCAAGAAAATCACTTTTCGCGTATATTTCAATATAGCCGGGATATCTGATGCCACAAAGTTCTCACCTTCTCCAAGACCTATGATCAGAGGACTGTCTTTTCTTGCCGCCACGAGTTCATTACCGCACAGCACTGCGATCGCATAAGAGCCTTTTATCTCTTTGAGCGCTGAAAGGACAGCCTCGATCAGATCGCTCTTATGATAGTAATTTATGAGATGTGCAAGCACCTCTGTGTCAGTTTCAGAAACAAAATTGTAGCCTGATTGTGAAAGTCTTTCCTTTAACTGCTGATAGTTCTCAATGATCCCGTTATGTACGACTGCGATATCTCCAGAGGTATGGGGATGGGCATTTATTTTATTTGGCCTTCCATGCGTCGCCCATCTGGTATGACCTATTCCAACAGTGCCAGATATATCAGGAATGACTTTTTCAAGATCAATGATCCTGCCTTTTTCCTTATGCACTTCAATGGCTTTGCCATTGAAGATCGCAATCCCTGCAGAGTCATATCCACGGTACTCCAGTCTCTTGAGGGAATCAATAATTATCGCAGCAGCCTGCCTTTTCCCTTTGTACCCTACTATTCCGCACATGCTATACCACGATAGAACCTGGAGGAATATCTCTCCCTACAATTACCCCTGATTCGATGCTGCAGCTGTTTGCTATCATCTTTCCCGCTCTGATCAGGACACGGTTCGCCACTGCATTATCGTCTCCTGTGACAGTCCCGAGCAACTCTGCATGATGCAGTATCCCTTTCATTTCGATCATGAGATCCCTGCCCACCTCTGTTGAAAAATGAGGGCCGATGCTGTTGCCGGCTCCGATGATGGAATTGGATATGTACGACCCGCTTCCCAGGCGCACGTCATTCATGAGCATACTGTTCTGTATTTCCACAGAGGAATTAATGGAAGTATTGTCACCTATTGCTGTGGAAGGCAGTATCACTATGTTCGGTCCTATATCGCAGTTCTTCCCTATGACCGCTGGACCAACGATGTAGCATCCAGCACGGATGATGCTGTTCTCCCCTATCATGACCTCTCCTTTGATTGTAGCGCCCTTTTCTACCCTTCCTTTAATATCTTTTTTGCACCGTTCGAGCATGACCGCATTTGCCTTCAGCAGGTCCCAGGAATGTATCGCATCCATCCACATGGATCTTGATTCCACCATGCTCACGATCTTTCCTTTCTGGATCATGGACTGGATGGTGTCTGTAATTGCATATTCTCCTGTTTCCGAGAGAGGGGTTTCATCTATCTCATCAAAGATCTCCTGGGAAAATATGTACACCCCTGCATTTACAAGGTGGCTTACCATCTCCTTTGGTTTTTCCACTATTTTCATGACCCTATCGTTTTCAGAAATCACAACGCCGTAGCCCATCGTCTGCTCCCTCTCCACGGCGAGCAAAGTAACTG
>JAPZAV010000068.1 GCA_027460465.1 Candidatus Methanoperedens sp.
GAAAGGCGGAAGACCTTTTCTGGAAAAATATGGAAAATATTTATTTCTCGAAAGAAATTACCTGGAACTTGCAGAGAAATGGTTTGCGAAATATGGCGATAAAGCGGTCTTTTTCTTGAGGCTGGTGCCTGGAGTACACACGCTTGTATCTTTCCCTGCCGGCATAGGAAAATATGACTTCAAGAAACTTGTCCTGTTAAATTTCCTGGGATACCTGCCATGTTGTTTTGCACTTGCTTATACAGGATTCTTGCTCGGTCCGTACTGGGAAAATATACTGAGTTTTCTCAATGGGATGGATATTGCAATGATCGCAATTGCAATTCTGGTTGCAATTTATTTTTTGAAAATTAAGAAATTAAAAAGACAGGGGCCATCATAAATGTTAAGACAGGATGCGCCAAGTTTGATATATGCGAATCCTTGCCCATATCTGCTGTGCTCCATGCTTCACATACCCGCATAAGAGGCTGAAAGAAAAAGGGCATGACGTGACAGGCTTTTTCTACAACCCGAATATACATCCCTACACGGAATATAAGCTCAGAATGGATTCGCTTGAAAAATTCGGCGAAATAAAAGGAGCACGAATAATTTACAAACCAGATTATGATCTTGAAACCTATCTTCGAGGCGCTCTTGATGCCAGAGACAGATGCCAGTTCTGCTATTTCACAAGACTTGATGAAACCGCCAGGACAGCAGCCAGGCTCGGATTCGAGGCTTTCACGACCACGCTTCTGATCTCCCCGTACCAGAAACATGAAATGCTTGCTCATACAGGAGAAAAGATCGCCGACGAAAACAGTATCGAGTTCTATTATGAGGATTTCAGGGAAGGATATAAGGAATCCAGGGAGATAGCAAGAAGCCTTGATCTCTATATGCAGAAGTACTGCGGATGCATTTTCAGTGAAAAAGAGAGATATTTCAGGAAGTGATCATGAAAAGATCATCTTCCTTTTGAACTCAACAAAACCATCTTCAAGTATTGCTTCTCTTGCGCCTTTCATTATTGACTGGATAAAGCTCAGGTTATGGATCGAGGCAAGCCTCATCGCAAGCAGTTCTGATTCTTTAAAAAGGTGGTGCAGGTATGCCTTTGTATAGTTCCTGCAGGTATAACATCCGCATTCCTCATCAACTTTTGCAAGATCATTTGCGAATTTTCCGCGGGCGATATCAACATTTCCTTTTGAGGTCATGAGCGTCTGGTGCCTGGCATTTCTTGTCGGGAAGGCGCTGTCAAAAATATCTATGCCAGACCCTATTGCCTCGATCAGTTCAGCAGGCGAGCCCACGCCCATGAGATAGCGAGGCTTATCCTCGGGAACGAGTGGAACGCTGTATCTCAATATCTGGTTCATTATTTCTCTGGGCTCACCTATGGATAGACCGCCTATGCCGTATCCATCAAAGTCCATTGAGATCAGCTCCTCAGTGCATCTTTTTCTAAGATCTGCAAAAGTCCCGCCCTGAAGTATGGCAAAAAAGAGCTGACCTCTATTTTTCTCCACATCTCTTGCGATCCCTGCCCATCTTATCGTCCGATCAACCGATGCTTCCACCACGCTGTGATCACTTCCACAGGCAGGGCATTCATCCAGGATCATCGCCACATCGCTTCCGAGCATTTTCTGATTCTCCATGCAGACCTCAGGTGTGTAAGAGTATTTTTTTCCATCGCGCGGGTTTTTATAGATGATGCCTTCATCCGTGATCCTGAACTGGAAATCCTTGCGTATCATCTGGAAGCCGCCGCTGTCTGTGAATATGGCACGTTCCCAGTTCATGAACCTGTGCAGCCCGCCTGCTTTCTGGATAATCTCCATTCCCGGTGAGAGAAAGAGATGGAATGCATTGCTGATGAGCACCTGCGTTCCCATATCATAAAGCTCTTCAGGGATGAGTGTCTTGACCGTGGCTTTCGTGGCGACCGGCATGAATGCAGGAGTGTCTATGATTCCATGGTTCGTCATGAGCTTTCCGGCTCGCGCACCTGTATTCTTATCTTTATGGACAAGTTCGTACATACCTTACCTGAAGATCAGCATCGCATCCCCGAAGCTGTAAAACCTGTAGGAACGTGATATCGCCTCATCGTACGCTGCAAGCACCCTCTCTCTGCCTGCAAAAGCGCTTACAAGCATCAGAAGCGTGGATTCAGGGAGATGGAAATTGGTGAGGATCGCATCGATCCTGGATTTGAATCTGTATGGCGGGTAAATGAAAAGCTGACCGAACCCTTCTTTTTGGACGATCTTTCCATCCACGCAGGAGCTTTCAAGTGCTTTTACAGTGGTTGTCCCGGCCGCAATGAGCCTTCCTCCTGTTCTGTTTATCATGTCTGCACTTTTTTCACTTATGGAAATATATTCTGGCTCCATCCTGTGTTTTTCAATGTTTTCGGCTTTTACTGGCAAGAACGTGCCAGGACCTACATGAAGTGTCACATAAGCGATGCTTACCCCTTTTTCCATGAGAATGCTCAATAATCCTTTTGTGAAATGCAGACCAGCAGTGGGGGCAGCTATCGAGCCTTTTTCTTTTGAATATACTGTCTGGTATCTCTCCTTATCCTCAAGTTTTCTTTTGATATAGGGGGGAAGCGGCGCTTCCCCGATTTTTTCAAGAACATCAGGCAAATCACCATCACAGCTGAACTCCACAAGATATTTGTTGGTGCAATCATCCCTTCTGATCTCAAGCACTTTTGCTTCAAGGTCGCCGAAATGAAGTCCTGTGCCTGCACGTATATTCTTGCCCCGGATCAGGCACTCGTACCCTGTGTCGCTTTTTGAGATCACAAGCGCCTCAACCTTTCCACCCGTGCTTTTTTTACCTGTGATCTTCGCAGGGATCACCCTGGAATCGTTGAGCACAAGAGTGTCCCCGTCACCGAGGTAATCAATAATATCTGAAAACCGACGATGCTCGATGGTCTGTCCCAGCACCATCAATCTGGATGAATCCCTGGGTTCGACTGGAGATTGCGCTATCAGTCCTTCCGGCAGGTGATAATCAAAATCGCAAAGTTTCATCTGCCCTCAGTTCTTTTATGATCTTAAGTAATTTTTCTCAGAACTACCTCATCCCCCTTTTTTTTATTAAAGGACAGTGCTGCATTCCCCTGGTTTACCGCGATCTCAAGATTACCATGGCTCCCGGTCAATGCGAGCGGCTCTCCTTTCTGGCTGAACCCGTACGAGCTCAGGAACGATATCCTTTTTCCCTGTATCTCCAGACGATCGCCTGGTTCAAGGTCAGCTATACCAGAGGAGATATTCGTTACCATATTCCCGAAAGAATCAATGAATATGATATTCCCTTTCAGACGATCATTCTCTTTCTTTCCTTCCCCGAAATCCAGGGTCACAAAATCAAAAATCTGCCTGCCAACGTCAGAGATCTTCAATCCTTTTGAAATATGCGCACCCACGGGAGAAAAGACATCCCTGCCGTGAAAAGTGCCCGAGATATTCTTTAGAAAAAGTGCTCTGTTCGTGATCTCATGAACCTCGATTTCGCCCGCACTTCCAGCAGCAGGGATGAGAAGCCCGTTATCAGGACCCACAAAATAATGCGTTTCAGAACCTGATACAGCCTTTATAGCGATCGCCCGCCTCTCTGTCCCTACTCCGGGATCCACGACTGCGATATGCACGGTGCCAGAAGGGAAATACCGCGCGCATGTCATCAGAATGAATGCTCCAGCATGGACATCGTGTCTTGGCACTGAATGCGAGATATCCACGATGCATGTACCTGGATTGATGGAAAGGATCACTCCTTTCATTGAAGCAGGGTACACATCCCCGAAATCTGAGAGCAGCGTTATCACCATAACAGAACATTTAATACACCGCCAGACTATAAAACCAGCCTGCATAAGGACTCGTGGGGTAGCCAGGATATCCTAGCGGGCTTCGAACCCGCGGACCCGCGTTCGAATCGCGGCGAGTCCGTGATAATCTATTTCCTGCTTCTTTCTTTTATGAGGAAGAAATAGAGGAAAGCTCCAATGATATGGGCAAATATTATCACCACAACCCATATCAGTTTTGCATATTTTCCCCCGATCGCAAAATAATCATCATCCCTCTTGAGACAGTCGATCAGCATCCAGATCCAGAAGATCAGCATTATGGCAGCCGGAACAAGAATAATAAACAATTCCATTGAACCGATCAACCTATACCTCCTTTATTCCTGTCATCGCAACATTACACAAACCCTGCAAATAATAAATGTTTCTAAATTATTTTCAGTGCCTCACTCTGAGCCATTCTGCCAATCTCACCAGTGCACGATACCTGTGGGATAACCTGTTCTTCTCGTCCTCACCCATTTCTCCAAAGGTGACGCCATCCACCTCAAATACAGGGTCATAGCCGAAACCAGAGTTCCCGCGGCTCTCTTTTGCGATCTCTCCTATTACCTCGCCCGTAAAAACCTGCGCCTTTGCTCCAGGGCAGCAGTATCCGATCACGCATCTGAAGGTGGCTTTTCTGTTTACCTCATTTTCCATGAGTTTGAGTATCCTTTCATTCCCGAGCCTGTCAAAAACATACGCAGAATAAGGACCAGGGAACCCTCCAAGTGCTTCAATGAACAGACCTGAATCATCCACCATGACCTCTCTGTTCAGCATGGTCGCAGCCCACTCTGCACCAAAGGCAGCTATGCTCTCAAGCTCATCCTCCTGAAGTTCAGGATATCCGCAGTCGTTCTGCTCCAGGATTATTCCAAGGGGAGAAAGGATTGCTTCGGCTTCTCTGATCTTGTGCTCATTTCCTGTGACAAAGATTATCGTTCTATGTTCCATTTCTTTAAAATAAAGCATCCAGTATAACATGCAATGCATTTGCTATTACTATTCCGATTATAAAAATATAAACGTAAATATATGAAAATATCATTCCGGAAGGAAGCGATCTGAACAGGACATAATATATTCCCAGGATTATAAGACTGATATACAGTATCCTCACGATAGTTCCAGAAATTAGATTATGGGAGCTCTGCCCGTGATGGAAAATCCACATATATGGAAGCCATAATATCTTCAGAGGTCCCCACCTCTTGATCGCCTTGCTCTCTATATCCAGATCAGGAGTAATGAAATCAGTGCCTAAATAATACCCTGCGCTGAATGCAAGGAATGAATAAAGATCAATGCGCTGGAATTTCCATAAATAAAGTAATACCGCAATTACGATGAATGCGGAATAATTGAAGATCCTGTGTGTGTTATAGCCAGGCATTATTCAGAACCCAGAATTATTGCCACGTCCTTGGCAAAATATGTCAGAACCATGTCGGCTCCGGCTCGTTTTATGGATAAAAGGGATTCAAGCACTGCTTTTCGTTCATCGAGCCATCCATTCTGTGCAGCAGCTTTGATCATGGCATATTCACCGCTGACCTGGTACGCTGCGGTGGGCATTTTGAACTTCTTTTTCACGCGGTAAACGATATCAAGATACGGAAGTGCGGGTTTGACCATGATGATATCCGCTCCCTCTTCGATATCGAGCGCAACTTCACGCAACGCCTCATCCGAGTTTCCAGGATCCATCTGGTAAGAGGCGCGGTCCCCGAAGGTAAAACCAGAGCCTGCCGCTTCCCTGAAAGGACCGTAGAAGGCAGAGCAGTACTTTGCCGCATAGGACATGATGGGTGTATGCCTGAAATCATTATCATCGAGCGCTGTGCGGATCGCATGTACCATACCGTCCATCATCCCTGAAGGAGCAACGATATCTGCTCCTGCTTTTGCCTGGCTCACTGCGGTCTTTCCCAGAATATCAAGAGTGGGGTCATTGAGGATCTTTTTACCCCTGGCGATGCCGCAGTGTCCGTGGGATGTGTATTCACACAGGCACAGGTCTGTGATAACAACGAGATCATCCCCTGTCTCGCTTTTTATGGCACGTACCGCTTTCTGAATCACGTCATCTTCGCCCCATGCATGAGACCCGGTCTCATCTTTCTCTTTCGGTATCCCGAACAGGATGAGCGCTGGGATGCCCATATCGGCTATGCATCTTGCTTCATCTGCAGCCAGGTCCAGTGGATATCTGAAGCACCCTGGCATGGAACTTATCTCCACAGGTTCTGCTATGGTTTCGTCAATGAATACAGGGCAGATAAGATCCATGACATCAAGTCCGGTCTCCCTTACAAGAGGGCGGAACTTATCCTGGCGCAGCCTTCGCATGCGTGTGATCGGAAACATATGTTTTTCATTGGATGGAAAGTACTTAATCATTGCGAGTACAGCGTAAAGAATATTTATTATGAATGTTGTATTGTAAACTGTGATAAAATGATAACGAAGAGATTTATTACATTTTTTCTGATAATTATGCTGACAGTCAATACTGCATCTGCGGCAGGCATTACGCTAAACAGATGGGTCCTGAATGTGGAGCTGCTGGATGATGGGAGTGTTGAAGAGATCATACAGACCGAAATCGAGAATGCAGGCACTTCGCCGTTGAATGGTTTCTCGTTTAAAGTCCCTGCTTCCAGTGTTACGGCGCCGAATATCTCAACATTTTCTGCAATTGGACAGAAAATCGATTTGCAGGCAGTTCAGGGAGGAACAGGGATCACCATCAATTTCAATTCGCCTCTTGAGCCAGGGAAAAAATGGAACGGACGGATTGATTTCCGTGCACAAAACTGGGCTGTAAAATCAGGTCAGGATTATTCGATCAATATACCGGTCGAGGCACCAGAGGCTATAATTGCCGGTAAGACTGAGAAGATGCAGCTCGGAGCAGAACCTGAGATCAGAAGTCAGGTCTTTCTTCCAAGATCAGTTGAACCAACATCCGTGGAACCATCCATGGATGCAGTGTCCAGGAAACCGATATACAACAAATTACTGCAGTTCAATCATATTGTTCTTACATGGTTCAAACTGAATCTGGGAGATGTTATCAGTGTAAAAGCCACATATTCAGGCGATCTTAACAAGATCCTGGAATCCAGTGGAAAATTAGATGCATTATCAGAGAACATAAAAAATGCAAAGGCGCAGGGTAAAGATGTCCTGGCTGCTGAAACGCATCTTTCAAATGCAAGGGATTATAGGAATCAGGCACTCGAGCAGTTCTGGAAAAAAGAGGATGTCTCTTCGGCGATCAATGCAGAAAATAATGAGATCAAGCTGGCAGAGGAAAGCCTTTCTGTCAAAGTCGAACCAACAGAGACCAAAAAGACCCCAGGCTTTGGATTTTATGCACTGATTTCCATAATGCTGATGATCTTTGCGTTGAGGAAAAGAAAGTAGATCTTCCTCCTTATTTTGAAGATGCAGATAATGTGCATTCACATGGGTTCGCAGCAGCCTTTTCGCAATGCTTAAATACTGTCATCATCATCATAGCTGAATGGGGCCGCAATGAGTGTTGCGGTATCAATTAGTTAGTTCGGTGATAAAAATGGCAAAAATAATGCACGCGCAGACGGTTCTGACAGTGGACGATATCGAGACTTTGAAACAAAAGACAGGCGAAAGCAGCACAAAAGATGCACTTGCTAAAGCTGTCACGCATTACCTTGAATGTGAATATACGCAGGTAGAGGATATGTGGGCAAAGAAGCTTGAAAAAGTTGTCAAGCGAAAGAGGAAAGAAGAGGAAGAAGCTTAATATATCGGCTGTCTGATGATGAGATTCATATCTCATCCTATCACAGTCGCATCCTTCCTATGAACAGGAAATCAACCTGTTGATCGACCGCGGCATATATCATTTCTTTTCTTACACTGTTTGCCAGTCTCACTGCACGGGAAAGCTGCTGAAGTGAGAAAATATGGTCATGCTGTACAGCATGAACAAGATAATCTGAATGTGAGATTCCGGATATGCCCTCGAACTTCCGATAAACCCGAAAATGTGTCCCGAACTTAAATCCTGTTTTGGGAACAAGCCCGCTGTTTCGGAGTTTTTCATATGCTCTATATTTGATCATGAAATCCGATTCGATTCTGGATGCTGCTCCTGAAAAACTTTCAAAATCCAGTCTTTTGTTATCCCTTTTTACAATCTCAAGAACGCCGGTGTCCAGAAGATAACAGGATTCAACAAGTGATAGCTGCAGGTGTCCTTCGTCCATCGGTTTGCCAAAAAAACCATGGTTATGCAGCAGATTTGAGACCTGAGAATCCCATACTATCACCCTGTCTTCAAGCAGACTTGCCCTCGAAATCGAGCAGTCCAGTTTCAATTCGCATGTACCTGAAAGTACCGTTTTTTTTACCTCATAGAAGGTGATATCGCTTTCTTCATCCACTATCGCAAGCACCAGGCGTTTCTTCAAATTATCCACTGTTTCAATGTGCATCTTCAGATCAGGGAGGAGAAGCGGTATCCTCTCAGATGTTATAAGCACAAAGAATTCTGCCGGGGTCTTACCGGGGTGTCCTCCGCGTGGATACACCCTGAACCCTGTCACAGAGGGCTGGACATAATATCCCCGCTCCCTGAGATCTTTATAAACTATGTACAGCAATTCAAAATTCTTGACCAGCGAGGAGGCTTTCGTAAAAAAAAGCTTGAAATCAAGCTCTTCTCCTTCAAACCACACGGTGATCTTTTCCAGATACAGGAGGTAGGCACCCTCGGCAAGGGAAAGTTCGAGGGTGCCGTCCCTGGGGCGCCCGTAGAAACTTGTATTGTACAATTCCTCTATCCCGTGCTTTTCAATTATTATGATATTCCCGTTCAGTTTCCCTGATAACCGCATATTCACCTCAGGTCTTCAAATTCCATCTGTCCGCCGATTGCGAGCCTGTGTTTCTCAATGCTGCCTTCATTCATTTCAATGACGTACCTGATGCCCTTCATGGCTTTATACCCGGTCCAGGGGTTTAATCGAAAAAGTCCTGCGATCTTCTTTTCTTCATTTAAGAAGAGAACATCTATTGGGAAACGCATAAAAAACATGTGTATTCCGACTGAGGAGGGCTTTTCAAATACAAATATCATCGCACAATCGGTGGGGATATCCTTGCGGAACATCAGACCAAGCGTTTTGCTCAATATCGTCCTGGCAAATTCGATCCTTTTCGCTATCACTGAACCATTATATTTTAATATGGGAAGCATTAAGAAGCTATATAACACTCTTGTGCAATATAAGAATGGAGGTATTAATCCAACAAATGAGTTCAGAAATGTGTGCTGTCTGCGGGCTGCCAAAAGAGCTTTGCATATGCGAAGAGGTGGCGAAAGAACAGCAGAGAATAGTTGTAAAAGTTGATACGCGAAAATATAAGAAAGAAGTTACCGTGATCGAGGGACTTAATCCGAGCGAGATAAACCTGCACGAGCTGACCTCGTATCTAAAATCTAAATTCGCATGCGGTGGAACGATAAAAGATAATGTTATCGAACTTCAGGGCAATCATAAAAACCGTATGAAAGACGTTCTCATTCAGAAAGGCTTTTCGCCTGAACAGATAAAGATCTAAATTTTTTTCAAAGTCCTGAAAAAAAGGAAATGGAAGTGGAAGATCACTTCCTTAAATTATTGGGGTTTCTCAAGGAGTTTCATCTTTGACAGCAGTCTTCCATCCTTTGCATGAGGCTTTCGTAATACAGAATCGTTTGCTTTTTCTATTTCTCTGGCTTCATCTGCCAGCCTTGCGGCTGCGCGCAATGTCTCATGTCCTGCCGCAGCAGTTATCGCGATCTGGTCAACCTCTTTGAGAACAAAGCATGCAGGGAAGTCGATCTCCGCTACCTTGGTCGCGATGTGAAGGGCTGCAAGCGCTTTTGCCTTTGCATAAGGGTTTGAGAACCCTCCGCTTTCGACGCATTTCTCAGGTTTTGCAAGTATCTTTGGAAGAGCCAGTGGTTTTGTTCCTGCAGCCGCACTGTCAATAACCTTATCGATCTCTGTCTGCACAAGCCTTATCGCGCCGCAAACTGATAATACCCTGGCTGCATCGCTGTTGAACGCCACCATCTCAACAGGGTCGAGAAACTCCCTCTTTGCACCGATTAATGGGTCAACCGGCAGTATTATATAGCCAAATCCAGCCTGCTCCAGCTTCTCCCTGTCCTCTTTCTTTGTCGGGCCGTCAGAGACCACTATTGTGGGCGTATCCTTCCAGATTTCCCTTGCTGCTGTTGGACCAGGAGCATTTGCATTGGGGCTTATCATGACCACGAAATCAGGCCCCCAGGTCTTGAACGAAGCGGTGTCAGCAGCTTCGTCCTTTCCCATCTTTGCCCCTGTCCCGAATACGCGTACTGCAATTCCCTCTCTCGCCGCAATCTCATCAAGCAATAGATCTATTACCTGAGAGGTTCCCAGGTTTCCAAGTTTTATAAATCCTACCTTAACGACCATATTTGATCACAGGATGAGATGCGCTGGATTTATTTATAAGGTTTTTGAAATTGTTCTGCTATTAAAGAAGATATTTATAAACATAGCCGTGATTGAAAAAGATGATGCACCATGATAAAACCAGACTCAATCCTTGAAATCAGCTGCGGCGGGCACTCGAAGCTTTATGAGACAAAAGGCAGGGAATGGGATCTGTTTGTCGGGATAGATATAAAAATGGAACTCTGCATCCAGGCAAAAGAGCAGGGCTTAGAAGTCGTGTGCTGCGACGCGTTCAACCTGCCTTTCAAACCCAGATCATTCCAGGATGCATACATTCAGTGCTACACCGCGCTGCTTGAAAAAGATGCATTTGGTGAGGCGTTCCTGAAAAGCGATTACGATGAGTTCTGCGAGTTCATGGGGAATGAGATAGACTATGCCTGGCAGATCATAGATCCTTTCTATGATCTACTTCTGGAATGCAAGCAGGTGAGCCACCACATCATATGCCTTCCTTCGTGCAGCCTTGAGATGAACAGATATCTTGTGAACGCGGTCAAGAACCTGCCAGGCGTCAGTATCGACGTTGATTACTCAAGGAACTGGGGGAAAAAAGATGCATGTGTGATGTATCTGGATATAGACTGTACAGTATATGTATGATGTTGCACTCAAATAGTATTTATTTTAGAATAAACAATGTGTATGCGAAATGTCTCTCTTCAACAAGATCTCAAAATTCCTGGATATAAAAGATAAAGCCATGGAAAGCAAAATAAAAATCCATAATTTTATCGCCAAACGGGTCAAACAGAACAATACCGATATCGGGGAGGCAGTTGCTGTCGAAGAAACCAGGTTTGTGATAAAAAATTCTGATATCTACATGTCAATCCCAATCGAAAAGATCATTGCAAACAGCGAGTATATAGTTGTAGGGGATTTTAACACGGAAGAATCACTTCAGCTCGGGAAAGCCTGGTTTGAAAGAAGGGATACCCTGAAATTTGATGAGAATGGAATGATGGTCTTGAACCCATCCGAGTCCCAATAATTTTTATGGCAGAGTATAAGCAGTGCATCGTTGTCAGGGATGATCTCAAGCTTTCAAAGGGTAAACTCGCGGTGCAGGTTGCACATGCCGCTGTCCAGGCATATGAATTCGCAGGCAAGGATGTACGCGAAGCCTGGAAGGAGGGAGGGCAGAAGAAAGTGGTGCTGAGAGTCTCAACGCTGAACGACCTTTTTGAGCTGAAAGAGATTGCAAGGAAGCATGGTCTGCCCACAGCCCTGATACAGGATGCGGGTTTGACCGAAGTACCACCTGGCACGATCACTGTCCTGGGGATCGGACCTGCGCAGGCAGAGGAACTTCACAGGATCACAGGTCATTTGAAGCTGCTTTAACCTTTAATCCCCCGCCTTCTCTCGCTTCTGTATTCTCCCATAAGCGACTCAAGCCACTCTTCTTTTGCAGCCATCCTGCGTTTTTCTGCCTTCCTGACCCATTCTTCGATAGCTCTTTTAATATCATCAGGGCTGACCATTGCAAGATCCTCGGCTGAGTCGAACTGGAGATTCACCTCCTTTGCCTGCAGGACGGGCACGTTCAATTTAAAGAGCTCCTCTTCAGCTGCATGGGACATCTCATTGCAGATAATAACCGCTCTTACCCCGAAATCTGCAAGCATCCTGGCTGTCATCGTACCTCCACCGCTTGCATCCTTGAGGAGAATGACATCATCTTTCTTTATCCCGAACATCTCTCGCGTCATGAGAATACTGTCTCTGGTAAAAGCAGAGATGATCTTCACCGGCAGGATCCTTCCACTTATCTCAAGCCTTCTCATCTTTTTTAATTTATTTATTCTCCTGTTCAGAAATGAGATCCTTTTATTGGTGTCAGAAACCATGCCGCGCAGGTGGGCGATCTCTTTATCCCGGATCTTTATTTCTTTTTCTTTTTTAAGTTCCCTGTAGATCAGTGCTCTGTGTCTGTTGATCAGTTCTTCCAGCTCCTTGATCTTATTTCCCTTTTCTTCCAGCTCTGCTTTCAGCTCGTCCTGATAATTTTTCAACTCCCTGATGGTTTCGTCGGATCTTCGCAGAGTCTCTCTGAAATGGGAGGCGTCTTCATCCGTTTTTTCTTTGACTGTTTGTATTTCAGGTTCCATTCTCTTTTTCTTTGTGAGCTCATGTATCACCACATCCACTGACCTGCCCCTCACTACCTGTGCGATCGCTTCGTCGGCATTCACCCCTGGCGGAAGCTTTTTCTTTATCTGTTCAAACCTGTTCTTATTTTTACGAAATACCGATACTGCTGCTGCGATGGCATCACGTTCATGCGGATTTGAATACTCAAAAGGTTTTGCCATCTCGATCTTATCTTCTGTGGTTATTATATCTTCAGGAGAACCAGGGACCGCATTGAAGGCGCGGCGGATCTTCTCCACAGAGTTCGGGGCAGGAAACACATCACTTGCAATGATAAGGGGTCTTCCTTCCTCTGCGATCATCTCTATGACCTCAGGGATCGAGATCGTTCTTGAGCTGTGAAGCTTTCGAAGTTCACCTTCAAGCGTGAGCACAGCTAGTGCCGTGGTTGTTCCAGGGTCTACGCCTGCAATGATATAGTCTCTTTTCCTGGTTTTAAGTGGTTTGAACTCCAGTGCGTCGCGCTCAATGCTTTTTGCGCTCACCTGAACATCGCCGTACTTGCCAGAACTTATATGAAGCTGACTTCGAGGTGCATCGACCAGGAATTCAGCTTTTGAATATCCGCCGAACCTTTCTTTTACCTCCCTCTTATATGTGAATCCCCTGGCTTTTGACTGCTGGTCCAGGTACTCCTCGATCTCTTTCGCCTTCTGCCTGACATGGTCATGCACCTTTCGCCTGTATCTGTTCTGGCTCCATCCTCCTTTCCCGAGAGAGCGTGCTCTGCTGATCTTGATGATCGTCTTATCCTCAAATGCAGAGACCTCATGACCGATTCCGAGTTCAGCAAGCCTTGCGCACGCCAGAGCCTCGGAACCCGGATCGAACCTGTCAAACGAGAACCCCTGCTGTTTTGCAAGCTTTATGAGAGGTTCAGGATGCTCACCTCCTGTAACCTGGACGAGCTTTGTGCTTGCAGGCAATTTCTGGAGAAGCAAGACAAGATCATGCCTGTCAGATGCAAGTTCATGGACATTATCCACGGCAATGATATGAGGTTTTTCCTTCCATGCCATTCTCAGGAATTTATGGAGACTCACCATCCTGTGATTTTCCACTTCCCCGTCCCTCAGGATCGCAACGGCATATCCAGGTCTTTCTTTTGAATGCAGGGAGCCTTTTGCGATATCAATTCCCATGATTATTTTTTCCGGCATGATTCCATTATATTTGTTATCACTTCTCTGATATCTCTTTTTGCCCTGTATTTTTTCATGAAAAATGTGAGGACATTATCAATATCGCGGTAAAGCAGTTCTTTTGCATTCGGGTGGGAGCAGGTAACATGCTGCGGCCAGTCAATGATCTCACATCCATCTGGATTGACAAATATATTGAATTCACTCAGATCTCCGTGTATTATCCCGAGCGCTGCGGTATTTCTTACCTGTTTTATAACCTCTTCCAGATACCACTCAGGGTCGTCCACCTTTGTATGGGCAAGCGCCTGTCCTTTCAACACAGACATCACGATTGCATGCCTGTTATGATCCACAGGCTCCGGAACACTCACCACAGGATAAAGGAGCTTCAGTGCATCATATTCCTTTTTAGCAGCAAGGCGAGATGCGTACAGCCATGAGATGTGTTTTTTCTCTGCTGCATGCTCCCTTTTCACCTTCACTTTTTTGAAACTTGTTTTTCCTTCCCTGTGGAACTTTATCGCAACCTCCCTGTTCGTGATCCCGCCGGTGGCAGCATAGACTTGCGATTCCTTTCCCGCACCGATCACATCTCCAATGGCATTGATCGAGCCACGGGTCACAAAGGCTTTCAATGCCAGCAGATCATAGGCATCAAAATAAATCCTGTATCCTTCATAGGCAAGGATGTTTCTGTGGATCAGTTTTTTCCTCGCAAGGATCGAAAGCATATACTCAACCTCTTTTCTATCATATTTTGTGAAGTTTGCGATTTCTTCTATCGGGACCCATTCGTAGAATTTCATTTTATTCTCTATGGCAAGAAGAACCCGAAATTCTCTGGTCGAAGTGTTGAGAAATATATCCGGAATATTTTCCAGCATCAAATGACTATACGACCGTTGTTAATAATAAAACTTCCATAAAATTAATATACTTTAAAAACCTCATTATCATCGGGTACTAAAATTGGAAGAAACCGAGTTTATGGATCTTGGGAAAGATATATGGATACGTTTATTCCAGAAATATCAGGAATCATCGAACATGGAATCAGATAGAAATGGATCTTCTGAAAAATCAGAACACAAATTCCATTCCGTCGTGCCCAAGCGGCCATGATCTGATCGCTTCATCGTGGGGAGGGAAATTATGGCTGATATGCGTGAGCACAATTTTTTTTGCCTTTAATTGTGAGCCAAGTTCCATTGCTTCTCTGGAATTCATGTGCTTGGCTATCTTGCCTCTTGGAGGGATTATGGCATCAGCTATAAGAAGGTCAGGTTCTGACATCAGTTCAAGACTTTTCCTGGGTATATCTATTGTGGTGTCGCCTGTGATCACAACCTTGCTTTTTCCATCTATGATGATCACACCTGCGGATTCTTCAAGCGGGGGATGGGTGACATCCACAAGCATCATGTTCAGACCTATCAGCTCAAAAGGGACATAAAAATCCACATTGTGCCTCACTGGTTTCATGAAATAGAGATAGTTCAATATATAATCAAGCGTTCTCCTGAGCCCGTATACATTCACCCCGCTCTGGATGCGGTGAAAATCCCCAAAACCTGCATAATGATCGTAGTGCTGGTGGGTCCAGATAACCCCGTTCACATGACTGATGCTTTTTTTCAAGAGCTGCCATCGCAGATCAGGACTTGTATCAATGAGTATCCTGCCTGTTTCAGATTCGACAAGTACAGAGAACCGAAGCCTTCTGCTTTTCCCTCCTGCAAGTGCATCCAGGCATGTAGGACAGGAACAGCCCAGCTTCGGCGTCCCTACCGCATCACCTGTACCGAGCAGGGTTATTTTCATTTGGGTTTTCATCCTTTGATTTTAGCGGGATTCTCCGGTTGAACTCGACTACTCCCTGAAGCAGGTCCTGCTGATTGAGCACTGTCCTCTCTGTGATCAGACCCGTGAGCACAGCTTCCCTGACGATCATTCTGAGGTCTGAGCCTGAGTATCCTTCAGTCTTTTCTGAGATCTCAATGGTATCAAATTTGCCTTCGATATCTCGCAGCACGATATCGAGTATCTTCTTTCGCATGTCCTTATCAGGAAGATTGAACTCCACTATCTCATCAAACCTTCTCCATGCAGCATGGTCGAGGATGGCCGGATGATTCGTGGCGCCTATCAATAAAACGCCGTGCTCCACCAGGCTTATCTCATCTATTGCCTTCAGCAGTGTGTTCACTGCCCGTTTTAGGGCAGCATGTTCATCCGTTGCACGCGCTTTTGCCACGAAATCGAATTCATCTATGAAGAGGATGCAGGGTTTCAAACGTTTTGAAAGCTCAAATACCCGGTCTATGTTCTTGGCTGTTTCGCCAAGATACTGGTCTGCTATCTGCGAAAGTTTTACTTCCACTATAGGAATTCCGAGTTTTCCAGACAGTGCACGGGCAATAGAGGTTTTCCCGGTTCCAGGCGGTCCCACGAACAGGAGTTTCCCTATTTCCCGAAGTCCGATCCGCTTCAGGTAATCACGGTACTGGATCGCCTTTGCGATTTTTTCTATCTCACCTTCCTGTGATTTTGTGAGAACGAGGTCCTTCAGGTTCTGCCTTACATCCTCAGGCGCAACGATATGGACAAGCTTCAGCATCTCCTCAGACCCTTTCTCTGATTCTATGGCTTTGACAAGGGAGTTGATCCATTCCCTGCCGTTCTCTTTGGGCGTATTCATTGCTTTTGCTTTTTCATAGCTCACAGGAATCGAATCATAGTTTTCAAAATAAGATGCAAGGACAGGATTGCTGTCGATCCTTTCAACAGCCTCTGTATGCTTTGAAAGCCATTTTGCTCCAAGGTCGAACACGGTAAGTTTTATCTGCGATCCGAATTCTTCGAATTCAAGGAAAGGAAGGGTCTTTGCGGTATTTTTTACATTCTCGAGTCCATAGATGGCTGTCAGGTCGCCTTCTGTGACATAAATAGGGCGCCTTACAGTCGCTTCTTTCTCATTCCAGTAATGTTTCCTTATTTTATTCGGAAGATCATCAACTCCCAGCTTATCAGACTGGTTGTACAGATAAGCGGTCAGTACAAGTTCTGTGATCAAGAGTTTGTCATCAGTCATAATGAACTTCATTAATTGATTACATGATATGATATAGTTTACTGATAGTGCTCTCCGTAAAGCATAAATACCTTCGTGCAATTTCTGGAAGCATCCATCACGATTGATTATTAAAAAATAAGAAATATATAATCTGCTATCTTCGGAGATTCAATGAAGGAAATAAGAATACACGGCCGCGGCGGACAGGGCTCAGTTACTGCAGCAGAGCTTCTGGCAGTTGCAGCATTTGATGACGGAAAATACAGTCAGGCATTCCCGGCGTTTGGTGTGGAAAGGAGAGGCGCACCTGTTATGGCTTTTGTGCGCCTGGACAATAAGCCAATTCGTTTGCGGAGCCAGATATACGAACCAGACTACGTTATTGTACAGGATGCCACGCTCGTTGATGTTGTAGATGTAGGGCGGGGTGCAAAACCTGATGGGATCATTTTGATAAACACTGAAAAAAAACCTGAAGACTTCAAACTTGAGACCACTGCAGCCATAAAGACGCTGGATGCCACAAAGCTTGCAATGGATTTCATCGGAAAGCCAATTGTCAATACTACATTGATAGGAGCTTTTGCCGGGGTTTCAGGTCTGATAAGACCCGAGTCGATAAAGAACGCTGTAATAGAACGATTTCCTGGAAAAGTGGGAGAGAGAAATGCACAGGCTATACAGGCAGCATATGACCTCATGGAGGAACAACGATGAAACTGATAATTAAGACCGTGACAAAACCTGGAAGTACGAGAGCCAACAAGACAGGAGCATGGCGTTCATTCATGCCTGTCTTTGACCACAAGCTCTGCAGCAAATGCGGCATCTGCGCGATATACTGTCCTGAAGGGGTAGTTCATAAACTGGAGAACGGGTTCTATGAACCTGATTACGAATATTGCAAAGGGTGCGGAATCTGTGCCAACGAGTGTCCCAAGAAAGCCATAATAATGGTGCTGGAGGGAAAATGAGGAATAGAATGGTTGTTGTGGAAGGATCATTCGCTGTGGCCCATGCTGTAAAAGTAAGCAGGCCGCATGTGATCTCAGCATACCCTATAACCCCGCAAACGCATATAGTTGAGGATCTTGCCCAGTTCGCGGCAGATGGGGAAATGAACTGCGAGTATATGAACGTTGAATCAGAGTTCTCTGCCATCTCAGCACTGATAGGGGCAAGTGCAGCAGGAGCGCGTACATATTCCTCCACGACCTCGCAGGGGCTCGCACTGATGCATGAGGCATTGTTCAATGCCTCAGGGATGAGATTGCCCATTATAATGACCGTGGTAAACAGGGCGCTCTCTGCTCCCATCAATATATGGAACGATCAGCAGGACTCGATATCCCAGAGGGATACAGGATGGATCCAGCTTTACGCAGAGGATGTCCAGGAATCAGCTGATACGATTCCGCAGCTTTACAAGATTGCAGAGGACCCCGATATTCTTCTTCCTGCAATGACGTGCATGGACGGGTTCATCCTTTCCCATGTCTATGAGCCTGTTATCCTGCTTGAGCAGAGCCTGACAGATGAATTCCTGCCCCGGTACTCGCCGGAGATCGTGCTCGATCCAAAGAATCCCATGTCATTCGGTGCCTTCGCTGATCCGAGTACTTATACAGAGTTCAGGTACAAGCAGGAGAAAGCCATGGCAGTCGCCCTGAACAGGATAGAGGAAGTTGCCAATGAGTTCAATGACGTATATGGGAGATATTACGGCGGTCTCATTGATGGATATTTACTCGATGATGCTGAGATCGTGATAATGGCGATGGGCTCGGTGATCGGCACGATAAAAGATGCAATAGACGAGCTCAGAAGCGAAGGAGAATCAATCGGACTCCTCAAGGTAAGGTCATTTCGACCTTTCCCTGCAGATGCCATAAAAAAGGCTATCAAAAACGCAAAGGTGGTCATTACGCTTGATAAGAATATTTCGATAGGCAAAAACGAAGGCGCCCTGTGCACCGAGGTGAAAGCCTGCCTTTACAATACAGATTTTCGTGTTCCTGTCATCGGGTTCATGATCGGTTTTGGAGGGCGAGATATCCCGATAAGTATGATCAGGAATTTGGTCACTAAAGCAAAATTGGTGGAAAAGGGGATATTTGTCGAAAGCGAGATCGTAGACCTGAGGGAGGATCTGGCATGAGCCTTCTTAAACCTGGCCACCGGGGATGCGCAGGATGCTGCGATGCTCTTGCTGCCAAGTTCGTGCTCGATGCCATCGGAGAGGACTGTATCGTTGTCTCCCCGACAGGATGCCTTGAGGTGTTCACAACACCTTATCCTGAATCTTCCTGGGGTGTGCCATGGATACATTCGCTCTTTGAGAATGCAGCTGCTGTAGCTTCCGGTATTGAAGTTGCGCTCAAGGCTCTTGGAAAAAAGAATAATACCAGGATAGTGGCGATCGGAGGAGACGGTGCCACGCTTGATATAGGTCTGCAGGCGATCTCAGGCGCATTCGAGAGAGGGCATGACTTACTATACATATGCGTGGATAACGAGGCATACATGAACACAGGTGTGCAGAGAAGCGGCGCAACCCCGCTGTACGCAAGCACGACCACAAGTCCTGCTGGTAAAATATCTTCTGGCAACCCCCAGCATAAAAAGAACATGCCTGCGATCATCGCCGCGCACGGCTCGCCCTATGTCGCAACAGCTTCTGTGGCTTATGCACCTGATATGATGAAGAAAGTGAAAAAAGCAGCCCAGACCAGAGGCCCGACATATGTTCACGTGCATGCACCGTGCTGCACAGGCTGGAGGTTTGAGGGGTCAAAGACCATAGAGGTCGGAAGACTCGCTGTTGAGACCGCAATGTGGCCGCTGTACGAGATGGAGAACGGTGTTATCACGAATGTGAAAAAACTTCGGAATATAAAGCCTGTGGAGGAGTACCTCAGGGCACAGGGGAGGTTCAAGCATCTCTTTACCGCAGAAAGCGGAGTTGAGGAGATAAAGAAAATCCAGGCGATAGCTGACTGGAATGTAAAGAACTTCGGGCTGGAGTGAGCTGGCAGCCTGGGAAAGATCGAGGGTCTTGCATCTCTATTGGTTTCCTTGTATTCCAGATCATTTTTACCAAACCATCCGCAATATTTAATAGTATCTGGAATAAAATAGGATTCTACAGGGGGATATAAATCAAATAAGTTTGAATCCAAATATTAAAGGGATAATGAAAAATAGGTTTATATTTTAGCTCTGGTTTGGAACAAAAGGGAGAGTAACATGGAAAAGTGTAGATTCGGTTCTGAGGAGATTTCATGAAAGCAAGACGATTAGCCAAAGATAAAAAACTGAGGATCTATTATGTCAGGTATTAAGAGCGATTTTGATGGAGATGGGCGTGCCGAAATTTCAGTCACAAGCCCATGGGGTATAGGAATTCTTAAACTGGCTGGAAGCACACTGAACGCGCCGATGATGGCGCCCAACGGGACCAGGTTCGGAGGATGGCTGCTAAACACAGCGGATAACCGCTTTGATTTGATGGCAGATTTTGACGGCGATGGACATGCCGAGATCCTGGTAACAAGTCCATGGGGTATAGGAATTCTTAAATTGTCTGGAACCACGCTGAGCGCTCCAATGATGGCACCCAACGGGACAAGGTTTGGGGGATGGCTGCTGAACACTGCAGATAACCGCTTTGGTCCTGTGGCAGATTTTGATGGAGATGGAAGGGCAGAGATCCTGGTAACAAGTCCATGGGGTATAGGAATTCTTAAATTGTCTGGAAACACGCTGAGCGCTCCAATGATGGCGCCCAACGGGACCAGGTTCGGAGGATGGCTGCTGAACACTGCAGATAACCGCTTCAGTCCTGTGGCAGATTTTGATGGAGATGGAAGGGCAGAGATCCTGGTAACAAGTCCATGGGGCATTGGAATTCTTAAACTGGCTGGGAGCACTCTGAACGCTCCGATGATGGCACCCAACGGGACAAGGTTTGGGGGATGGTTGCTAAACACTGCGGATAATAATTTTGGCCCGACAGCCGACTTTGATGGTGATGGACGGGCAGATATCCTGGTAACAAGTCCATGGGGCATAGGCATTCTTAAATTATCTGGAAGCACGCTGAGCGCTCCAATGATGGCGCCAAACGGGACAAGGTTTGGAGGATGGCTGCTGAACACAGCGGATAACCGCTTTGGTCCCATGGCAGATTTTGATGGTGACGGACGTGCTGAAATTCTGGTCACAAGTCCATGGGGTATAGGAATTCTTAAATTGTCTGGAACAACGCTGAACGCACCAATGATGGCACCCAACGGGACAAGGTTTGGGGGATGGCTGCTGAACACAGCGGATAATTCCTTTGAACTAATGGCAGATTTTGATGGCGACGGACGTACTGAGATCCTGATTACAAGTCCATGGGGCATTGGAATTCTTAAATTGTCTGGAAGCACGCTGAACGCACCAATGATGGCGTCCAACGGGACAAGGTTTGGAGGATGGCTGCTGAACACAGCGGATAACAACTTTAGTCTGGGCGAAGAATGTATCAGACTGCATGTGAAGATACTGACAAATCCCAGCATCACCATTGACAACATGATTGCCTCGATGCAACGAGTATACGAGGCTGTTGGCATACGTGTTCATCGGGCAAGTACCGAAACACTCAGCCTTCCAGCTCTCAACGACCTGGATGTCGGTAGTTGCACGCTTGGTTCAGTGACTACAGAACAGACCCAGCTCTTTGCTAATCGCAATAATGCAAACCCCAATGAAGTGGTTGTTTATTTCGTCAGATCAACAGCCCCGCCGTTTAATGGCTGTGCCTCCCACCCGGCTGGCAGGCCCGGCGCTGTTGTGGCTCAGGGTGCTACTGGATGGACCCTGGCCCATGAGGTGGGACATGTCCTTGGTCTTTTCCACATCAACAACAACGACCGCCTGATGACGGGAAACGGGACAGCGAATATCACAAATCCTCCACCTGGCCTGATCTCAACCGAGGTAAACACCATGAGAAAAAGCAATTTAACATATAAAACCGGAGAGTGGTAATGATGTCAATAAATATGAAGGATGTGCGCGCGCAGCTGGACCCAGATGAGCCTGACTACGCAGAAGCTGCAAAGCTAGGTCCTGACGCCATCCCATTTCTTAAAGAGCTGGTCAATGGGAAGGATACAATGCTGGCTTCAAAAGCCGCATACCTGGCAAGTCTGATCAAGAGCGATAGATCTGTATCAGTCCTGGAGGCGGCAGCAGGCAGTCGAGAACCGGTCGTCCGGATTGCAGCCGCTTCAGGCATTCGTAACCTTTCAGAGCAGGATGCGAGCCGAGTATCAGACCTTTTGATCGAAGATCAGGATACAGGAGTACGCAAAGTCACACTCAAATCAATCTCAAATTTCAGGTCTCCTGGACTGGTTGCAAAAGTAAAGAAGCTTGCCGATAAGGACCCTGAACCGTTTATTCGCGATCTGGCTTCCAGCACTGTCCGCAGAATGATGAAATAGTATTCATTCAAGAAAAACCTTCAGAGAGCGCCTCTTAGCCTGAAAGCTCAGGAGGCGGGCTCTGATATATCTGTCGTATGGCGACAGAAATGTCCCCAATTATCAAAGCAACCTCTGGTTCACTTTGGCTCCGGGCTTCAGATGCTTGCAGGTGCACGACCGCATCCAATTTGGGGATTTACTACCTCAATCCTGTGTAAGTTTGCATTTACAACCTACTCTGAAAAGAGTTCTTTTGCATTGATAGCCTTCGCTAGCCTTGTTGCTGAAGAGTAGATTATTTCGTCAATGACTTAACCCCTCAATATTTATTTCGATTGTCATGGGCATAAATCCTGCAACTCGTATCAGACTTTTTTTAGTATGCTATTTTTTCTCCAGCGCATCCAGTTCCTGTTGAAAATGCTGGTTGACGATCTGGATATACTTTTCCCGCGGCAAAAGTTCACGACTGACGATGTTAAGTGTCTCGATTGACATTTTACCATCTTCTACGAGTTGGCGGCCTGCTTCTTTTGCTGCTTCGAATATGTCATTCAATGGAACACCCATCTCCATCATCGGCTTTAATGCAGGTCCATGTGGGCGAAGCAATGCTCCCGCGAATTCGTTTGCTCCGTTCCTGCAATATGCCTTCATATGCATGATCAACGGGTCAAAATTGTCCATCTCCCATAAACCACAGTTGGAGACCAGTACTACTTTGCTTGCTTTTGTGTCCTCGCGCAAAGGATGTCGGCAGTGATCATCGCGCAACTCGAAGAATGGCTGCACCTGCTGGACTGTTCTATCCATAAGGTTCTTCAAAGGACCTGTGGCGCCGTCGCAATAGATAGGGGTGGCGAATACTAAAATGTCAGCACTGCGCATCTTGGGGTCGAGCATCTGCATATCGTCTTTCTGGAAACACTTCCCTGGTGTCTTGAACCAGCAGTTGAACTCCCCCTGGCACGGTTTAATTTCTAGCTTCTTAGTATAGTAGAGCTCGACCTCTGCACCTGCATTCCTCATCCCTTCGAGGAAGGGATTCAGGATGAGAGCAGTATTGCCCATATCCATCATGGGACTTGAGTTGATTGCCACAACTTTCATATTTCTATGCCCCCTTCATTTATTCTAATATTTAAATCAGAGAATAGCATCTCTGGTATCGCTATAGAATGAACAGAACTCCGGTAGCTCCTTTTCAAATGCTTTGGCATACACAGATACAGATTCTATCTGGGGACCATACTTTTTGATTATTTCAAACAATGGATCATCAGGATCCAGTTGAGTACCAAAGAAATCTCTTTTGTTATCGAATAGGAAGTTATTGAAATGTCCGATAAGGTTTAACATAGCATCAGGACTATTCTTCCGGAATGCATGATCTGCAATATAATGCATCTTGAAATATTCTCCTTCAGCAGGAATTTTTGGCATTTTAATGAATAGGCTCAAAAATCTGAACATTCTTCTCATAACTTTCCACATAAAAGGTTCTTTAGTGTAGCACATTCTTTGTATCACAGAGCAATCCCATAATCCCGCACACGCCACAATATTATCGTTCTCTTTCACTACCCAAAAATTCTCTAATCCATATGCTGGGATTCTACTTATATAAGATTCAAAGATTTCGGGAGTGTATGGCACGAAGTGCTTACGTCCTGAGTGATATTCGTTAATAAGGCTCACAGCATCATGAATTTCATTTTTACTAATACGTTCTATTTTGTATTTTTGTGCAACTTTTTTGAAGACAGATAGTCCACATATCTTGAGCTCTCTCATCTTAGAATAGCCGAGTTTTTCAATCAAAGCTTTAGATGCATTATTTTGTTCTAATATAAGGCCATAAATATGAGTTGGTCCAAGTTCTCGAACATTTCTTTCTACCTCCATCACTAATTTAGATGCTATTCCTTTTCTTCTAAAATCTGGATGCACCATCACTTCAACTATATATATATACTGCTGTCCCTTGGTTGGATCATGCTTCACGGTCCAACCAGTCCAGCCTGCAATTTTTCCATCTTCCTGGGCTACAAGAACTTGCCAATTGTCGTATAATTTGTATCTGGCAATAATATCCGGGCTTTTATCCACACCCATTGCAAGGTTTTCATTTCCCTGTGTACATAGCTTCTCGATATCAAGCATCACAGTATTATCACGCTCTTCAAAAGGTCTTATCGAAACCATAATTACTCCCCCTTACAATCATCAATTACTGTTATTTTTCCATTAATGTCTTTTACCACTCCCTAAACGCTCATGAGGCTTCGCCTCATGCATGAAGCATGAAAAACTCTTAATACGTTTTCCGTTGCTCATATCGTTGATATGGGCAGTGAAGGCTGTTTGTATTTTGGGACTCAGATCCCGTTCCCTAAACTAGCCAT
>JAPZAV010000069.1 GCA_027460465.1 Candidatus Methanoperedens sp.
TTTCACACAATCTGACGTGTACGAGGCTTCAGCGGTAGAGATCAAAAAGGGTACAGGGCTTAATCAGACCGACATCGGTGCTGTCATTAGGGAGCTGAGGGCACGTGACTGGATTAGCGAGCGAAAAGAAGGGATACCTGGGAAAGGCATGCCGCCCAGGATAATCTCACTCAAAATCGCAAAAGAAGATTGCTTCTGATCCAGGCATTTATTTTCAATAACTTTTATATACTATAAAACAGATTTAAATATATGGCAGCATATCGCTGCCGGGGATTGAAAAAATATGGCGAAAACAAAAAGAAGACATTTTGTGTTGCGGGATAAGAATGGAAAAGAGGCTGGTGTATTTGCAGGTAATCAGCCTCGCCAGGCAGCTCTGAAGGCTGCAAACCGCAGCAAAGGAACAAAATCGAAACCCGTTGAATTAAGACTGAGAGAAACAGGAACGAAAAAGGTTCACATCTACAAAGGATGGAGAGAAACTGTCAGGGCTCCAGAGGATAAACCAGAATGGATGCCTGAGAAGATCAACATGCCTCATGTAAAGAAGGCAGGCATGGAAACGCTAAAGAAAATTTAACCTGCATTATCTGATATCTGATTTTTTATCTTTATGAAAATCGTCCATATCCAATCCGTGCTTCCACAGGAAGATATAATCGCATTGAAACAGAAGTCAGGGGAGACCTCGATTAAAGAGGCAATTTCGAAGGCAGTGTACCATTATTTGAAGTGTGACCCGGCGTCAATGGCGGTCACGGCTAAAAAATAGATCTTGATGTTCTCACATGCGTACATATGCGTTCGCCTGGTGAGACCCTGGTGAAACATTATTTTGTATGACAGTATGAAGAAATCTGGCCCAGAGGTAGTGCAGTTATGAGATTATTCGATAGTTGGGCAGAGGACCCGCATGATCTTGAAAAGAAATGTGTCTACCTGGCTGGTGAACCACGTTCAGTTATGATTACCGATCAGATCAAGACCCTCCCTCTTCACCTCAAACGCACATTGTACGCATGCATCAAGTTACTTGACCGGGATAAAAAGGATGTCAGGGTAACAGTGAGAGATGTCTTTGAAGAGTATGAAATGCTGACTGCTGAAGTGAATACTTACTGTGTATCTTTGAGCAAGGTGACTAACTATATCAAGGAGCTTGAACTGCTTGGGTTTTTGAAATGCACGTATATTCGTAAAGACGTGGGACGATTAAGCGTAATTACTTATGTCGTCATATAGTAAGCCGTTTATTATGAAAAACCTGCTGATGCTGATATGAAAGGGTTAATTATAAATAATATTCATCTTATATAATATATTGAAAAATGGCAGATAATAGACTGTTCAGGCTCTATCCAATATTGGCTTTTGTTGTGGGTGCATCGCTTGAGAGTTCAAGCAGAATCCTCAATTATAATTATAACATGATAACCGCAGGATTGATATCTATTTTTTCTCTGGCGATGCTCATGTTGATATTCTATTTCTTATCTTCAAAATTTCAATGAGCTTCGTGCAGCATGGTCTTTTACATCCCGATGCAGAACCTCTCAAGATCCTCATGCCTTTGCAGATCCAGAGATGTACCTTCGAAAACAATTCTTCCGTTCATGAACATATAAGCATTGTCGCTTATTTCAAGTGCCTTCATGACATTCTGCTCCACCAGCAGCACTGTGAGCCTGAACCTCTCTTTTAACTCCAGGATTTTATTGAAGATGGTGTTTGCAAACTTTGGGGAAAGCATGGCCGTGGGTTCGTCCAGCATCAGAAAATCAGCCTTCCTTATAAGAGCTGAGGCTATGGCAAGGAACTGTCTTTCCCCCCCGCTCAGGGTGTATCCGCTCTGATTCAACCTGTTTTTCAGTTCAGGGAATACTTCCAGTGCCAGGTGCTTTCTCTCCCTGTATTCCCCTGCTTCAAGGATATATCCTGCCATCCTCAGGTTCTCTTCTACAGTGAGGTTTGTGAAGATGTTCTCTACCTGAGGAAGGTAAGCCATGCCCATCCTTGCTTTCTCATGGGGCTGCAATGCGGTTATATCCATACCATTGTAAAAAACCCTGCCAGAATGGATCGTTGCAAGACCGAATGCAGCCTTTAAGAAGGTGCTCTTTCCACTGCCGTTGGGCCCTGCTATTGTCGTGACCTTTCCTCGTTCCACCTCTGCGCTGACGTCAAAGAGGATGTGCAGTTCCTTATAACCTGCAGACAGGTTCTCAACCCTGAGCACCGAGATACACCTCCACGACTTCTGGATTCTCAAGTATCTCTTTGCCTTTCCCTTCAGCAATGATCCTTCCCCCTGCCATGACGTAAACCCAATCCACATAATCGAGCACTATGTCCAGCCTGTGCTCAACTATGAGAAAGTAGATCCCTCTGCCTGAGAGCTCTTTTAGCTTCTTAAGGATGGTGTGGGATAAAGCAGGCGCCACTCCTGCGATCGGCTCATCCATTATCATGAGCTTTGCCTGGCACATCAGCGCCCTGCCGATCTCAAGCAGCCTGAGCTGGCCCCCGCTCAGGTTCATGGCCTGCTCATTCCAGAGATGCTCCATGCCCAGGAAATCCAGAATAGAAAAAGCTCTTTCCACAAGCTCCTCCTCTTTCCGGGACCAGCTTCCTCCAAGGCTCTCCAGGATGCTCTCCCCGTAGCCTGGCTCTGCTATCAGCAGGTTCTCAAGCGTTGTGAGTTTTCGAAGAGGCTGGGAGGTCTGAAAGGTCCTGACAATCCCGTGCCTGAAGATTTCATGAGGAGGAAGATTGGTGAGATCCTTTCCCTCAAACAGCACTTTACCGCTATCCGCGCTGAGGAAGCCGGTGACCACGTTTATGAGCGTGGTCTTCCCGCTTCCGTTCGGTCCGATCACCAGGGTTATGCAGCCCTTCAGGTCTATGCTCACTGCATCGAGAGCCCTGAGCTCGCCGAAATGTTTTGTGAGATTTCTTGTGACTAGCTCCGTGTTATTTCGTTCGTGGCAAACTTCCATACTCCATACTCTTTCCAGTTCCCTTCAGAGACCTCATAGATCCTGTATTCAGAGCCTACCCTGTCGTTGTATTCATTGAGCTTCAGTTCACCGCTCACTGGAGAGATGCCGTACTTGCCTGCGCTATAGTCCTCCGCAACCCTGGGTATGGCTTCAGCCATCGCATCAGCGTCATATTTGCCAAATTTGTCGTTCACCTCTGCATATGCCAGAGCAAAGACCCATGTGGTGTCGTAGGCATTCAAGCCATAGCTCTTGGGCGAACCGCCTGTACGCTGGTAATAGGTGGTGTTCAGGTCATCGAATTCCTGCCCTCCCCGTGTCTCTGAGACCGTGCTGTAAAGCCTGATCATGTTTGCTTTCCCCGGGACATCGGTTACTATTTTGGTGCTTTTCGCTGTACCGTCGCACCCTATCCATTTGACGTTCAGCAGCGTTGAGCCGTCCTTCACCTGAGCGAGCATGGTAGCAACTTCTTCATAGCTGAATGCCACCACAGCGACCTCTTCTCTGGTGTAGTTCTTCAACAG
Organism: Candidatus Methanoperedens sp.; assembly: GCA_027460465.1. GTDB lineage: Archaea > Halobacteriota > Methanosarcinia > Methanosarcinales > Methanoperedenaceae > Methanoperedens. Next base: position 3,530 of record JAPZAV010000069.1, read on the forward strand.
TGAATCAACATCTTTTTCAATCGTGGCTATGTACGGTGTAAAGTCAGCAGGCGGCGGGTCTGGATACTCTATAGAACTCTTTACTTCTATTCCCAGCTTCATAAGTTCTGCTCTCCCGAACTCCTCAAGACCCTTGCCCCAGGCGTTACCAACGTATGTAATAACAACAGCCTTGATGCCCTGTTCCTGTGCAAGCTTTGCTATAGCCGTGGTCTGGAACGAGTCAGTGGCAACAAACCTGAAGACATATTTTTTCTCTTCAGGAGAGGTCACGCCTATATACTTTGTTTCAGCTGTGGACGAGGAGGAGGCTATGATTATCTTGTTCGACCTTGCATATTCAATGATATTTTTCACTTCCCCGCTCCCCATCGGACCAACGATAAGCCCCACACCTCTGCTGTGAAGTGCCATTACCTTGTCCAGAGCTATCTTCGGGTCAACCTTTGTATCCTCGAAATATAGCTTTACCCTGTACGGCTTTCCTTCCTTTTCAAAGCGTTTATTTATCTCTTCACCTGCAATTGTAACAGTGGTTTTGATATCGTCGCCATACGTGGTCAGCGGCCCTGAAAGATCCACAAGTGCGCCGATTGAAATGTCCTTCTCTTGCGTCTGGATACATCCAGCAAAGAGAACGGTAAAAATAAGTGCTGCGATCAGAACATACCATCCTTTGAACATTTTTATACCTCCATTTTTTTAATATTTCCCTCCATCTGTATTTAAGACAACTATATATATACTTTAAGGTGTAGGAAGTAACATGGCGGTACTGGAAGGAGCTATCGTTTATTCAAACCTGCTTGTTCTTCTTGGCATAGGTTTAACGATCACCTATATCACAACAGGAGTCCCGAACTTTGCACAGGGAAGCATGGCTGTATGCGGCTCATACCTCTCCATGACGCTTTGGCTTACATCCGGACTTCATCCATATTACTCACTTCTTTTCTCGTTCATCATCGGCGGCGGCATCGGCGTTGGGATCTATGCATTTGTTCTAAGACCTCTCGTCAGAAAAGAAGCGACGGTTGTAACGCTTATGATCGCGACCCTTGCTGTTGACCTGATACTCCTGGGGATCCTGGGCGCGTATTCCGAGACACTGGCAGATCTCACAAAAAAGGCAACAAAGAAGTTCATCTTCACGCCCATGGACTTCAATCTTTTCGGATATGATGCGATACTTGTGATCTCAAGCTGCATAATTCTCCTGCTGCTTTTGATCCTTTTCTTCCTTCTCTACAGAACCAGATTCGGCATAGCGCTGCGCGCCTCAATGGAGAATCCTGCCCTTGCCGGGATAATGGGAGTGGATGTGGAGCACACCCGATTATTTTCCTGGTTCCTCTCAGGCTCTCTGGCTGCGGTCGCAGGCAGCATGCTGCCCTTCAGACAGGAGATCGTCCCTGTTACCGGAACACTGATAATAGTCTCCATCTTTGCTGCGAGCATCGTGGGAGGTCTGAGGAGCATCTATGGCGCCCTGGCAGGAGGATACATCATCGGGATCTCGGAATCGCTTGTAACCTTCTATCTATCAATCGCTCTTGGGCCAGGCGTGCTTGTGTACGGAAAAGTTGTCTCTCTTATTGTGCTGGTCATAGCTCTGATAGCAGCTCCAATGGGAATAGCAGGTCTTGGCATATGGAGGAGTAAACGGTGGCGCTGGAATTCTTCCTCTTAGATGTGATACTGTGGTTCGCCATATACCTCATTATCGTACTCAGTCTGAACATAGAGTACGGCTATGCCGGGATACCGAACTTTGGGAGGGCAATGGCTGCGCTTGTGGGGGCTATTGCAGTCGGGTATGGTGTGAACCATCTGCTCATGCTGATCCTGGGGATAAATGGAGAAATCATAGAGGCGAGCGGAACTGTCAAAAGCACAGTGAATGTAATGATTTCCCAGAATCCGTTACTTGGTATGGGGATCCTTCTTTTCTCCCTGCTGATTGCCGCACTTATGGGAGCAGCTGCAGGTGTCCTTTTCATCCTTCCGAGCGCAAAGCTGAGGCATGACTACCTTGCGATAACCCTGCTCGCGATCAGCGAGGTTGTGTATCAGGTCTCGAACTACAATACCTCAATAATTGGCGGCTACTATGGTGTCAGCGTTCCAGATATCATGGCATGGGTACCTGGGGAGCGGCGCTTCTTCGCTTTTGCGCTTCTGGGCATGGGCGTGGCATTGCTGGTATTCCTCTTTGTTGAAAAACTCCTCAATTCTCCATACGGCAGGCTATTAAAAGCGATGAGGGAGAATGAAGATGTGGTAGCGGCATTTGGCAAAGATATCCTTGTGCTCAGGATAAAAACCGCTGCGATAGGCTCAGGTATAGCTGCCATGGCCGGAGCACTTTACTCCCTTTTCAGCGTGAACGTCATAGCATCCACCTTTTTCAGGGTGGAATGGACTTTTTTCCCTTTCCTGATGCTTCTCCTGGGAGGCATGGGGAATAACAGGGGTGTGGCTCTGGGCGTGCTCTCTTTTGTTCTTGGAAAGATCTTTCTGACAGTTTACAAGTTCGAGATTGCAAGCATCCTCAGGCTGCCATTTGAGGCAACCTGGCTTGAGTATATCCTTTTCGGGGTGCTGATGCTCCTGATCCTCTATTACAGGCCTGACGGCCTGATCAGGGAAAAACCTGTCATGACCCCTGAGATAAAGAGGATGCTCAAAAAGAAAAGCATCAAAGAGCAAAGATGATGTCTATGAATACCTGAAGTGAATATCCACGTCTGTGCTCGTATCCACGGATTGAATTATGATCCCCTGACCTTTACTGACCCTGAGCGTGCGGGTGTAACTTCGTATCTGTTTATTCTCTGAAATGGTCATGTAATTCCTGTTTGCAAGGAAGTTCTCATACTGCTCTCTGTCAGGTACGAAATATACGTCTATATAGTCCGTCGAGCTGATCTCGATAGACACAGGTACATCGAAATCAAAAGGATACGATGGATCATATAAATATACAAACGTCAGATAGCCATGGTTCAACGTGATATTCTGGCTGCGCTCCAGTCCTGCAAATACCATCACTGCATAACAGGTCTTTTTCTCGCATGTACAGATTTTCCGCGGCAACGATGTAGAATATTTTATTCTCTTTAAGCCTGTCTCCCGCGTCTTTCCCTTCAATGTCCTTGTGGTGGAATCCTTCAATAGAAAGTGTTCTGCTGTAATCCTTTGCTATCTGTGAGATCCTGTCGTTCCATCTGAGAGTTTTGATGCTCGAAGCTCTTCTTTCCTTATTGACAAGATCAAAGACCGTTTGCTCAAGTTCCTGGATATTCAATCCCGATGTGTTGAAAAGGACTTTTTCAAGATCGCTGGTTTGAACTGAAAAATCAATACCGCCATAATTCAGGTTGCTGTCAGAGAATTCGAAATAGAACTCAAATGGTTGATCATGGTATGTTCCTTTCAGGGCTATCAATCCAGGCCTCAACTTTCCTGGATCCGTGCTCAGACTCCCGTTCTGTGCATAACCCAAAGGATTGCCGTTATTGAAAACCTCACCTTCCAGAGGCTCGCCAGTCTCGTTAATGGAGAAACGCATGGTGAAAGAACTTATGTATGAAGTGCAGCCTGCAGCAAATGCAGCGATGGCGATCAGAAATATCACAGATAATAAACTTTTTCCTTTCATGGTACCTCGTTGATCTTCGGCTTTTAATAGTATTTTTACTTTTTTATACATTAAACTATCTGATTCAGGACATTTTATATTCAATGATTTGAATAAGTATCAGATATGCCAGATCTTGTAATCAAGAACGCAAGGATTCTCATCGATGATGCGAT
>JAPZAV010000070.1 GCA_027460465.1 Candidatus Methanoperedens sp.
TTGAACCCGACAGATGTAGCTCTTGGGAACTCTCCTTACAGCAGCTGTTCAGCCTTTGCAGGTAACCGCCTCCTGATAAGCCCTGACATTCTTGTAAAAGAAGGCTTCCTTTCAAAATCTGATATCAAACATCCCCCATTTCCTGAGGAGAAAGTTGATTTTCCAGCAGTCACCGAATATAAAGACAGGATACTTCGAACTGCATATGAAAAGTACAGGACAGGGGGTGGCGATGGCGAATTCATGAGGTTCTGCAGTGAGAACTCCCGCTGGCTTGATGATTATGCACTCTTCATTGCATTAAAGGAACACCTGAGGGCTGCCTGGTGCGACTGGGAAAAGGACGTGTGCGAAAGAAAGAAAAGTGCGATAAGCGCATGGGAAAAGAAACTGGAAGATAGAATACTGATGGAGAAGTTCTTTCAGTATTTATTTTTCAGACAGTGGACTTTGCTTAAGACCTACTGCAACAGCAAGAGCATACAGATAATCGGGGATATGCCGATCTATGTGACGTACGACAGCTCTGATCTATGGTCAAATCCAGGGTTATTCAAGCTTGGAGCCGACAAAAAATGCCTTTCTGTTGCAGGCACCCCTCCTGATTATTTCTGCGCCACAGGACAGCTCTGGGGCAATCCTATATACAACTGGGACGCTCTGAAGCAGAATGGATATTCGTGGTGGATCGAACGCACAGCCCATGCCCTGAAGCTCTACGACCTGGTGCGGCTTGACCATTTCAAGGGCTTTGTGGATTACTGGGAAGTGCCTGCTAGCGAAAAGACGGCGATCAATGGAAAGTGGGTAAAAACTCCGGGTGAGGATTTTTTTGAAGCCCTTTTCAGGCGCTTTCCATACCTTCCTTTCATAGCCGAAGATCTCGGGGTCATAACTGCAGATGTCAGGGAATTAAGAGACAGGTCTGGATTTCCTGGCATGCGTATTATCCAGTTCGCCTTCAGGGACGACCAGACGGCTGAGCTTTACAAACCCCACAATTACATAAGGAACTGCGTTGGTTATACAGGCACTCATGACAACAATACCCTTATTGGCTGGCTTTATGGAAGAAATAACAACTCTACCAGAACGGCAGTTGAGGTGCGCAGGGAGCGCAAGCGTGCTTTAAGGTATGCAGGCTGTGAAGGCAAGAGGAAAAGAGAAGTCACCTGGCAGTTCATCAGGCTGCTGATGATGTCAGTTGCGGATACGGTCATTATCCCGATGCAGGATATCCTTGGTCTTGGAGAGGAAGCAAGGATGAACATCCCTGCGACATGTAATGGAAACTGGGAGTGGAGGTTCACAAAAGGACAGATAACATCTGCTCTGATAAAGAAACTCTCAGAGATCACAGAGGTCTATGGACGGGATTGAACATGTTAGAAAAAGAAAAGCACCTGCTCATCGAGAAGCTCAAAGAGGATATCCCTGAAGAATTCAAAGTCGCTGTGATGCCTCATTTCTGCATAGATAACCTCATCCAGTCAGGGGAGAGCTGTGATTCATTTGTTGAGAAATTCAGGATGATCGCAGTGCAGGGAGGAGGGAACCTGGTCATGAAACAGGCATTGAACAGGGGAGGTAAAGCAGCGAACTGCGCATCAGCGCTTTCACATCTTGGCATCAGTCCATATCTGATCGCGAAAACAGATCTGCCCGGATACAAGCTGCTTGAGCATTTCTTTGAAGGGACAGAGGTTGAGCTCTCGCATGTAAAAAGAGATGGCGAGCTTGCCTTTACCACTGCCATTGAGCTTGAAGGTGTGAACGTCATGCTCAGCTGTCCTGGGTCTCTCTGTCAATTCGGACCTGAATATCTGACAGATAGAGATGAAGAACTGATTAAAGAATCTGATATCGTGTGCATTTCTGACTGGGGTTTGAACGAGAAGGGCACAGAGCTTGCATCTCATGTTTTCAGCCTTGTCAAAAAGAAGGGAAAAGGAAAGACCTTCTTTGATCCAGGAGACCCGTCTCCCAGGAAAGAAAAAGAAGAAGAGGAGGTGGAGAAAATGAAGGATATGCTAAGACGCGGTCTTGTGGACATACTCAGCGTGAACGAGAATGAAGTGACAAGATATGGAGGGATAGAGTTTCTGAGGAACGTGACAAAAGTGGATCTCCATACCGAAGCATACGTGAAGACCTTCCATCTGGATAAAGAGACAGAGGAAATACCAGCGTTCAGCGTTGAACCAGAAAGACTGACCGGAGCAGGAGATGCATGGATGGCAGGAGATATCCTTGGTGAGGCTATGGGACTGGATGACAGATCAAGGCTGATGCTCGCGAATGCGGTCGCAGCGTTTTATATATCTGATCCAGCAGGCAGACATCCTGAAGCGCAGGATTTAATAAACTTCCTGACAAACAGTTCTTTCAGAGAAAGATGAATATGAGATTGGCTGTGGAGGATACAGAGAGATGCATAGGCTGTCAGAGCTGTATGTTTGCATGTGCAAGGAGGGTGGATGAGGCAGGACTTGCAAAAACCTGCATCGGAGTGAGATCTGTGGGAGGTATGGAAAGGGGATTCATCGTGGTTGTTTGCAGGGCATGCGAAGAACCGCCGTGCGCGAAGGTATGCCCTACAGGTGCGCTGGAAACCAGGGCACTCGGTGGAGTGAACTTTAATAAAGTCAAATGCACAGGATGCGGGCACTGCGTGAGCGCCTGTTTCATCGGCGCGATCTTCTGGGACGACGAGACCAATAAACCCATGATCTGTGTTCACTGCGGCTACTGCGCCAGCTTCTGCCCTCACGGAGTTCTGAAGCTGGAAAAGAAGGAGGTGCCGGCACATGCTCAGAGCTGATCCTCTTTCAAATGTCCTTTACATTGATCTCTCAAAGAAACATTACCGGACAGAGAAAAGGGAGGACATCTTTGAAAAATACATCGGCGGCACAGGCGCTGCCATTCAGATCCTTCATGAAGAGTGTCCCCAGGGCTGCGATGCTCTCAGCCAGGAAAATCCGATTATCCTTGCAGTGGGACCTCTCACAGCACTGTTTCCTCTGGCATCAAAAACCGTGGCCATGTTCAAGTCCCCGCTGACAGGCAATCTTGGTGAAAGCCACTGCGGCGGGAGGAGCGCAGTTGCGATCCGCCTTGCAGGGTACGGCGCTATCGTGATAAAAGGAGGGGAATGAGGAGCAATTTCACGGTCGGGCGTATCATCAGGGAAAATGAGCCAGGTGCAGGACTGAGAACGATCATGCGCATAGGCAGAGCAGGGGAAAGACTTGTCTCCTACGCATGCGTGACCACAGAGACCTACAGGCATTTCGGAAGGCTGGGACTGGGAGCTGTTTTTGGCAGCAAGAAGCTCAAGGCGGTCATGGTATCGGGGAAAAGCTCGCTCCCTGTAAGGGATAAGAGCCAGTACCGTGAGGTGTACGATGAGATCTACAGGGCAGCGGTGAAATCCGAGGTGATGAAAAAATATCACGACCTTGGTACTGCAGAGAACATTCTGCCCCTGAATGAGCTTGGTGCTCTTCCCACGAAAAATCTCAGGACTGCGAAATTCGATGGCGTGTCAGGGATTTCAGGTGAAAAATTCGCAGAACAGTACCTGGGCAGGAGGCTGGCATGCTCTCACTGCCCTGTAGGGTGCATACATATCGCTGCTCTGCGTGAGCCTTATGAAGACGAGGTCTATTTTTACAAAACCTCGATGATCTCGTACGATTACGAACCAATCTATGCCCTTGGTCCCATGCTGGGCAATTCAGATACCGAAGGTATGTTGAGATTGATGGACATGGTGGAAGCATATGGTCTGGATGCGATGAGCACAGGAGTGGCTCTGGCATGGGCGACAGAGGCGATGGAGAAAGGGATCATCTCAGAGAAGGAAGCGATCATCAGGCTCAACTGGGGAGATTACAGGGCATATAAAGAAGGGGTAAGAATGATCGTTGAGCAGCCGAACGAATTCTACAGGGCGCTGGCGCATGGGGTTGAATATGCATCCTCAGTATATGGAGGAGAAGATTATGCCCTGGCATTTGGTAAGAACGAGATGCCTGGCTATCATACAGGTGCAGGAGCACACATAGGTATCCTGATCGGGGCAAGGCACTCGCATCTTGACAATGCAGGGTACAGCATTGATCAGAAAGCTCTTGCCAGGAACAAGAATCCTCTCCCTGAAGAACTTGTGGAAGCTTTGCTGGCAGAGGAACGATGGCGCCAGATCCTGTCAAGTCTTGCGGTCTGCTTCTTTGCCAGGGGGATATATCTGCCTGAGACTGTCTTGAAAGCGCTCAGACAGGCGGGTTTTGATCTTTCCATAGAGGATCTCCCCAGGATCGGAGAAGAGATACATAGAGAAAAATACAGGTTCAAGATACGGGAAGGGTTTTCTCTTGAAAGCCTGCGCATTCCCGGGCGGATTCTGGAGACCCTTTCGCCAGCAGGCAGGCTGGATGAGAGATATATCAGGGAAGCGATCGGACATTTCAGGCGACTGATGACTGAGCCTGAATCCTGATGGTTTGAGTTGGATATGCCATCTCGATTCCTTCCTGTTCAAACCTTTCCATGATCGCAAGATTGATTTCCTGCTGAACATCCATATATCTGTTGTAGTCGCCCGTGGCTACATAATAGACCACTTCAAAGATCAGACTGAAATCGCCAAACTTAAAGAAATGAACTCTATCGATCCTTGCCAGCTTTATTTTTCCGATGATGTCTTTTACAATAAGAGGGATATTTTTCATTTTTTCTGCAGATGTCTCATATTTAACACCGAAACTGAAAACCACTCTCCTCTGTTCCATTTTCTTATAGTTATGCACTATGGTCTCTGTCAATTGCTTGTTTGATATCACGATTTCCTGACCCTGCAATGCCTGGACGCGGGTGGATTTTATTCCCACCTTTTTCACCACACCCATCTCGTTCCCAAATATTATGAAATCTCCAATCTGAAATGGTTTATCAAAATATATCGAGAAAGAAGCAAAGATATCACCCAGGATGCTCTGTAAAGCAATCGCGATAGCTATTCCACCGATCCCCATTCCAGCGATCAGGGTCGTAACATTATATCCCATATTTGATAAAATGAGAAGAACAGCGCCTATCCATAGAACAGCTTTTGCGATTCTGCTCAACAGGTCAATCACAGAAGTATCTATCTCTTTCTCTTCTTCCTGTTTTTTCAGTATTATCCTGTGCGTGAAAAAGTCAATGATGGTCTGAACGCTTTTGACCGCATAGTAGGCAGTAACTACCAGTATCACAAAACGCATGCCGGTTTTTCCGATATCAGGCGTGGTGATGAATTGCAGGGCGATATACAGGGATACCAGCACATAAAAAGGCCATCCCACATTATCAATGATTTTTATCAGCAGATCGTCTAATTCAGTTCTGGTCTTTTCGACCATCTTTTTCAATTTACTAATAATAATATATTTAAAAGTCTTTAGAATGATGATTGATATTGTAAATGCCAGTAAAGCAAGAAAATAATCCTTTATGCCATTATCCCAGATTGTATAACTTAGAATTTCTGTGAGATCGTTTACCGTGACCATGGGATTTGGACTATTATTCTTTATAATATATATAGTTTACATGTCGGGTTTAGAAGTTCCATCATAGTTTAAATCAAATGCGTATGACATGGATTTGATGCAAATGTAGGGATTTTTCCAACATCAGCCATTTGAACTAATGCTAGTGTCCACATACCTGTTGGGGTAAATCTCACCGCAAAGCGCGCAAAGTTCGCAAAAATATTGCTGCTACACTTTGCGCTCTTAGCGAACTTTGCGGTGTCTATGTTTGGCTTTTTTCCCCCACCAGATAGCCGGGCATTAAGACTAATCACCATGCCAACAATATTATCTATCAATTCAAACACTATTACATGAGATAATAGAAGGAGCATAAATGAGCACCACCTATCTGCTTACATCTCTTGTGGGGGTGATAATCGTCGGGATCCTGGCAAACATGCTTGGCAGGGTTCTAAAGATCCCGAGCATAGTTTTTCTGCTTTCTGCAGGAATCATTCTCGGACCTGAAGTGGCAGGGATCATAGATCCCGGGAGGTTTGGAAGCGGCATTGAACTTCTGGTTAGTTTTTCAGTTGCTATTATCGTTTTTGATGGCGGTCTGGATTTCGATCTCAGAGAGGTCAGGAAAATACGGCACAGCATACTGAATCTTGTCACAATCGGGGTCATCATCACGGCACTTCTTTCTTCTGTATTCGCTTACTTTATCCTGGGAATCCCTTTCAATATTGCACTGCTGTTTGGAGCACTGATTTCTGCGACAGGTCCAACTGTGATTACACCCCTTGTCAGGCAGGTCAAGGTTAATAATAAAGTGGCCAGTACCCTTCAGGCTGAGTCGGTATTGAACGATGGTGTGAGTGTTATTCTTGCAGCGCTGGTCTTTGAATGGATCGTATCATCACTGACAGGGATTGAAGCTGTCGAATTTCTTTTGATAAGGCTGCTGACCGGGGTTCTTTTTGGAGTCTTGAGCGGGGTAATCCTTGTCATGATTTTGCGTAAAATCCCTTTGCTCACCGAACAGTATGCCAGGCTTTTTACGATTTCGATTCTTCTTGCTGCATTTGTCAGCGCAGAGAGCATAGGAAACGAGTCAGGCATAATGGCGATGGCGGTATTCGGGATATTCATCGGCTCTTCAGATATTCCTCATAAAAAAATAATTAAGGAATTCAAGGAAGATATATCTATAATATTACTTTCGATTATTTTTATATTATTGTCCACTCTTATTGATTTCGATTATATCAGAGCGATCGGTCCGAGCGGATTGCTTCTGGTGGGCTCTTTGATGTTTCTCATTAGGCCGTTCGCGGTATTTGTTTCCACTTATGCATCAGACCTGAAATTCGGGGAAAAACTATTTATTTCAGTTATTGGCCCAAGAGGGGTTGTACCTGCTTCGATGGCGGTCTATTTTTCAGTCCGGCTGAAGGATTCAGGATTCGTTTCAGAATCCATAAGTCTCCTCGGGTTGATATTTATCACAGTCATAGTCACTGTGATATTAACAGGAATTTCAGCAAGATTTATAGCGAAAAGGACAGGAGTGATACCTATGGAAATATTGATTGTCGGAGGCGGCGGAGTTGGAAGGACTCTTGCCGAGCGTTTCTTGAAGCGTGGAGAGAACGTTGTGATTGTAGATAATAATCAGGAGAATTGCAAAAAAGTCATGGAACTCGGTATCAGAGCAGTTCATGGAGATGCTGAAAATATGGAAGTTCTGAAAAAAGCGGGAATAGAAAAAGCAAAATATCTGGTAGCGACAACAGATCAGGATAACACAAATCTACTGGTATCTCAGATCGCCAAGACAAAATTCGGATTCACAGAAGAAAAACTTGTGGCAAGGGTCAATAAACCAGAAAATCTTCAAACCTTCAGAGATCTCGGAATCAGGTCTATCAGTCCCACAATATCCACTGCTGTGATGCTTGACGGAATGGTGGGGCATCCGGATCTATTCAGCATGTGCGAGGTAAGTGAAGAAGGGGATATTCTGGAGGTTAAAGTCTCCAATAAGCGGGTCATAGGAAAAGCCATAAGAGAAATACCTCTTCCCGAGGATAGTCTTATAGTCATGATCCGAAGAGATGATAAATCACTTATCGCTCACCCTGAGATGCAGCTTCGGGAGGGTGATTATGTGACAATCATCGGGAAATTGGGCGCCACGATGGATGCTGTGAATATGGTAAGATGAATCTTATATGTACGTCATAAAAGCCAGCGGTAAAAAAGAGGAGTTCAATCCCGAAAAAATCAGACGTTCGCTTCAAAGGGCAAGAGTGGACAAAGCGATTTCAGATGAAATCATAAGACAGGTAGAAAAGGAAGCCTTCGATGGTATAAGCACAGGTGCGATTTTCAAGAGGGTCAGGGAGTTGTTGAAAGAGTTTTCAGCTTCAAGTGCAGCATGTTATGACCTCAAAGGTGCGATCATGCGCCTTGGACCTGCAGGATTTCCTTTTGAAACCTTTATCGCAGAGATCCTGGAAGAATACGGATTCCAGACAATGCTGCGCACAAAGCTCAATGGCAAATGCACAAAACACGAAATTGATGTCATAGCCACGGATAGCAGAGGCAAGCGTTTCATCATCGAATGCAAATTCCACAATTCTCCGGGTACTTATATTGATCTGAAAGAAGCGCTATACACATACGCGCGCCTGCTGGATCTGAACAACGGGAACAATACTTTTGATGGTGCCTGGCTTTCATGCAACACGAAAGCCTCTGCTGAGGCAAAGAGATATTCAGAGTGCATGAACATCAGACTGCTGTGCTGGAGATATCCGAAAGACAACAGCCTTGAAAAAATGATAGCTGCAAAAAACCTGTACCCAATAACGATCCTGCAGTCTGCAGGACCTGATATCATAAAGAGATTTTCAAGAGCAGGATATATGCTTGTGAAAGATCTGCTCAGAGAAGATCAAAGGAATATGGGGAGGAAAACAGGTCTGAAAGAACAAAAAATAAAGGAGCTTGTAAAAGAGGCTGAGAATATCTGCTATTGAGTTCCATGATCTTAGATCCATTTCTTTGTCCTGAAATAATTCAGCATTAAAATACCGATGGCTGTCATAATGATCCAGATCACTGGATAACCCCACAGCCACTTGAGTTCAGGCATATATTCAAAATTCATGCCATAGACACCTGCTATAAAAGTCAGAGGAATAAAGATAGTGGCTATAATCGTTAATACCTTCATGATCTCATTCAGTTTATTGCTGATACTTGAAAGATAAATATCCAGCATTCTGGAAACTGTATCCCTTAATCCCTCTATTATATCAATAACCTCGATGGTGTGATCGTAAATGTCCCGGAGATATATTCTCGTAGTCTTGTGAATGAGTAATGATTCTCCCCTTTGCAATCCGTTAACCACTTCTCTCAAGGGCCAGACCGACTTGCGTAGAAATATCAGTTCTCGCTGTAAAATGTGGAGTCCCTTTAAAGTTTCTTGCGTCGGATTGGTGATCAGTTCTTCTTCCATAACCTCTATTTTTTCCCCAAGTTTTTCCATAATAATAAAATAATTGTCCACAATGGCATCTACTAAACTATAAGCAAGATAATCAGCCCCCATTTTTCTGATTTGACCTTTTCCATTTCTAATTCTCTCCCTGACGGGATTAAAAATATCTGCTTCACTCTCCATGAACGAAATAACGAAGTTTGTACCCATGATCAAACTGACCTGTTCCGGCTTTATCCCATTGCCTTTTTCTATATAATTTAACATTTTCAAAACAATATAAATATAGGTCTCAAATTCCTCCTGTTTCGGACGCTGATCTGTATTAAGGATGTCCTCCAGGATAAGAGGATGCACACCAAAATATTCTCCGATTTTTTCCATTATATCTACCTGATGGATTCCATCGATATTTATCCAGGTGACGGCTGGTTTGTCCTTTAAAGGAAAACATTCTTCAATTGATTTTACTTCTTTTTCCAGAATATGCGATTCATCATAGTCGATCAATGTTATTCTTGTCTTTTCGATTTTTTTCTCCCCTATATGAACCAGAGTTCCTGGAGGAAGACCTGACTTTTTTGATCTTTTCTTAGTTTCCCTGAACATGTATGATCTCCTTATGGTTTGAGATCTTTTTTGGTGCGCAGCAAACTGCCATATTTATTTGCCTCCATTTATGTGTCTTTTTGATCTCATATACGGGAAAAAACTGGATCCTTCTCATGATTTTCCCCGAACCAATTTCAATATCCCAGTTTCGGATAGTCGATGTAACCCTTCTCTTCACCCATGTAAAAGGTCGAAACATCAGGTGAATTGAGCGGCGCGTTTTTTCTGAAGCGCTCTGGTAGATCCGGATTGGCTAAGAACAAAACTCCGAATGAGATCAGGTCAGCATCGCCTTTTTCGATAGCTTCGTTTCCGCTGCTGGTATCATATCCTCCATTTAAAATGAGCGTCCCTTCGAATATCTCATGAATGATCGGAGCCAATCGCACATCCGGTGCTGTTGTCCCCATCCTGCCTCCAACAGGCTCTATCATATGAAGGTATCCGAGCCCGATCCTGTTCAGTTCCTCTGCAAAAATTGAATAGGTTTGACGTGGATTCGTATCAGACATTGAAGAGAATAGAAAGTGCGGTGAAATCCTGTATCCTACTCTATCCTCGCCCCATACACTGACGACAGCCTCTGTGACTTCAAGCGGAAGACGTATGCGATTCTGGAGACTTCCACCGTATCTGTCAGTCCGCTGATTTGAGCCGTCTCTCAGGAACTGATCCAGAAGATATCCATTTGCACCGTGGATCTCAACACCATCGAAGCCAGCCGCCTTTGCGTTCTGTGCACCTTTTCGAAATTGCTCAATAATATCAGGTAGCTCGTCCAGTTCGAGAGGTCTTGGAGTAACAAATTTCTTCTTGCCCAGAGGTGTATAAACTTCGCCCTCAACTCGAAGTGCAGAAGGTGCAACAGGCAGTTCGCCTCCCAGGAAGTCTGGATGCGATACCCGTCCCACATGCCAGAGCTGAAGGAAAATTTTCCCGCCATCTTTATGAACGGCATCCGTGACTTTCTTCCAGCCTTCAACCTGCTTCTGCGAGTGAATTCCTGGAGTGCGGACGTAACCTATTCCCTGAGGGCTCACCTGCGACCCTTCCGTGATGATCAAACCTGCAGTGGCTCTCTCTACATGATATGTAACTGCCATGGGATTTGGGACGTTATCCTTCACCGCACGACTGCGGGTCATCGGTGCCATAACAATACGGTTTGAGAGTTCGAGATCGCCCAGTCTGTACCGGGTTAAAAGATTCATGCTTCAAACACTCCATTTCTCCCGCATCACGATCTCATCCAGGCTTTTTCGCGATGTTGGGAGCGGGATAGCCGAGGGATAACCGAGTGGTAGAAGAGCGACCACCCTTACATTATCCGGGACATTCAATATTTCTTTGACTTTTTTTTCATCGAATGCACCGATCCAGCAGGTACCAAGCCCTTCTTCAACTGCCGAAAGTGTCATATGATCAACAGCAATTGCGGTGTCAATGGGATAAGCAAGCTGACCGCATGACATCGTATATTCTGTCTCAACTGAACAGGCGGCAATTACCACAGGTGCCTGCGCCACAAATCTCTGGTTTCTTGCTGCTTCAGAGAGCGATTGACGTTTCTTAGCATCTCTTATCACGATAAACCTGCGCTCCTGACGGTTCCCGGCAGAGGGAGAAAGTCTGCCGGATTCAAGGACTTTCATAAGTTTAACCTCTTCCACATCCCTGGGATCATACCCCCTTATGCTTCGTCTTGATTGTATTGCTTTGTGCACATCCATAATATCTCCAGTCCTTTATTTTTTCAAGTTCTTTTGATGAACTGATTCAGACATTTCAATTAGCATCTCTCTCATATAAGTATCTCTCGAAACTTCGATTAAGGAAGGTTGCAGAGGAGGCATGACCTAATATGAAGTATGCTGACAACATGCTTGATAATTCCTATTTCCCAAATTCTCCCTCGCTACTTTTATTTTGTAAGAACAGAACATTAGAAATCCTATGAATACTCCATACTAAGGGTATAAGTATGCCCTGTATTAAGAAAGACATTGATAGCGTCATAAAAAAGATGATGATTTTTAACGTAAAACATAACCTTACTTTATCAAATTGATGCTGTGAGGAAATAATGACAGAAACAAAAAGTTTGATTGATGCAAAAATAGAAAAATTGAGTCATGTTAAATACCTCCCACTCTATGATCGTATTGAAGAGATTAAAAAAACAGGAAGAAATATTTTGGAGAATATTGATCCTCTGGGCACGATTATTTCTCAGGAATCATTTATTCCTCTATCTGATGTTAAATTCAGAATAACCAATATGTTAAAAAAGTGGGAGTACGTTGAATTGTATGCAGAGGCTGCATTTGGAAGCCATTGGGAAAAATTACTTGATAAAAAATGGGTATCCGCCCCTGCTCGTGAAGGATATGCATATAAGACACTTCTACCTATGGGTGTATTTCTTAATATTACGCCCGCAACGGATAATGTAGGTGTTGCTTTATCTACGATGCTTGATCTCTTATTAGCAGGTAATTCAGTATTATTGAAACCTTCAACAGTCGCCAATAAAGGAGCATTTCACATGTTGAAGTATTTCACTCCTATTTTAAAGAATTTTGTGGATATTGTCACAAGTGATGCCAGAGAAGTTATTAGCATATCAGTAGGAAATGAAGATTTGTATGGAGTGATATATACAGGAACTTCAAAAGCAGGCGAATCCATTGCTTCACTTTGTGCTGGTAAGCAAGTTCGTTATATTGGAGAATATGAAAGCAACAATATTATTCTAATACTTGATGACTTTGATCCAATCGATGCAGTCAATATTTTAGGCCATGCGGTACGTGGTTATAATGGTCTTGCCTGCGCATGTGTCCACATAGCGGGTATACAAGAAAAAAACTATCAAACAATAAAAACAAAGATAATAGAATTTGCAAAAATAGTAAACAAATCACCTACTGATCCTTCTTTACCTGAAACACTTTTAGGGCCACTTCTTGATCAAAAATTAGCTTTAGGGTGTGAAAATTTAATTAAGAGAGCCGTAGATGCTGGTTCCAAATTACTTGTTGGAGGCAATCGACATGGAAATCACATAGAATTAACAATCTTAGAAGGTTTTCCAAACCAAATTGCCTATGAATTTGAAGGTCCTCATTGTGGTCATATTTATGGTCCAGTTTTATTTATCGATAAGTATGATAAAATTCTTCATTGGAGTATTCATGCCTGTGAAGGAAGAAGAGGTTATTCTTTAAGAAATGCAATTCTTTCTAAAGATATACTAAAGATTATGGAAATTTCAAAAATACTCCCTTCTGCAATTGATACTACTAACATTTTCCATTTTGACCCTCTAGGACCATGGCATGGAATGAAGCGAAGCTCAACTGCACCTGGAGCAGTTCATTTGGTAACCGAAGTAGTGAATACTAAATATTTGTTTATTGCTCCCAAAGAAGCAATCTTATCCAGTTCATTATTATGAAATTTGAACTCGCTGAATGGATTTATAACCTGCTTCAGATTTTTAAGTCGATTTATCAAATACAAATTTAGACGGCCTACTGAGGATTCATTATATTATTGCTCATATAGAATGCAGGCACACCTAATACACCTCATTCTTTCAACCCCAGCTGCGCCTGAGTATATAAGAAGTCCCTTCTGCGATTATGAGCAGCCTCGCGTCCCTCCAGTGTCTGTGGACATCGTATTCATCCTGTCGCAAACTCTCTGCGCCATCTCGGAAGAGAAAAGCTTTGCCCGAACTACCCTGAATTCATCATATCATAATGATTACCATCAGATAACTTTATAATACATTAAAATGATTTACACATGTGGTCGAAGAGAATCCTGTACATGAAGGTCACACTGTTATAAGGAATCATACATCGGCTTTATTGAAGGAAAGACACGATTTTAATTATGACATTATATATTATACTATAAATAACTCCGAGTGCATATGGTCTTCGAACGGTTCCCAGGCAGCATCAGAATCGAGCAGTGCAGCTCAGGGAATTGTAATCACGACCACAGTAACTTCTCTAAATCCCGGATATTTGAGACAGGAAAGGCATTTCCTTGAGAACGAAGATTACGACTTCAGCACAAAAAAACCATTTAATGTTATAAATTTCCCAAAAAAAGTGAAGAACATCCGAATACTCGGATTGATGGCTTTGATCAGCTATATGATCGTAATACTTTTCACATGGATTTATGCCAATTTTAATGGCTATGTGTATTTCATGGCAGGAGAACCCAACATTGTCATAAAGTATACAGAGTGGGTTCTGGGGTTCGCAGGGATCATTGTTGCTGCCGATTTCCTGCGCAAAGAAATGAACGAAATAGCCTAAATGAATTTCCTGACCTTTTCTGCAGCTTTTTTCAGCTCGTTCAGTATCAAACCTATATAAGCATCTTTTCCAACCATTACAATGATCAGGGCATCAGGACCAGCAGCATATGTGATTAGATGCCTGTCCTCGGTCTCGACGATAATGCTCTTTGGTCTCTGCTCGCTCAGCCGCAGGGTTGTGGATTCAGCTGACATATAAAGGGTGGCTGTCAAAGCTGCGAAAGCCCTGGTATCAAACTTTCCTCCTCTGTCCCTGGAAACCATCAGCAAACCCTGCTTTGAAACGATAGCAGATAGCTGGATACCCCCAACTGCCTCCAGGTCATTAAGGATCTTTTCAAGGGATTTCGCGATTGTTTCCATTTCAGTCTTTCTTGAGCCACGGCATCATGGCCCTCAGCTCTTTTCCGACCTTCTCCACACGATGTTCGTTCTCCTGCCTCTCAAGTGCATTGAGCACGGGTCTATTTGCCCTGCTCTCGAGTACCCACTCCCTGGCAAACTCTCCGCTCTGTATCCTGCGCAGCGCCTCTTTCATTGCCTGGCGCGATTGCTCATTGATGATCTTCGGACCTACGGTCAGCCCTCCGTACTCTGCTGTATTTGAAACATAGTACCACATCTTGCTCAGGCCGCCTTCGTGTATCAGGTCAATGATCAGTTTCATCTCATGGAAGGTCTCAAAATACGCGATCTCAGGCTGGTATCCTGCTTCAACAAGTATCTCAAAGGATGCTTTCATAAGGTTTGTCACACCGCCGCAGAGATCGACCTGCTCTCCAAAGAGATCTGTCTCTGTCTCTTCCTTGAACGTGGTCTCCAGTACTCCGGCGCGTGTTGCTCCGATCCCCCGCGCATAGGCCATGCCGATGTCCCATGCATTTCCGGTCGCGTCCTGGTATATTGCAAGGAGCGCTGGAACGCCTATGCCCTCAGTATATGCGCGCCTAACAAGAAAACCAGGACCTTTCGGAGCCACCATTATCACATTCACATCTTTTGGTGGTACGATCTGGTTATAATGAATATTGAACCCGTGCGAGAACGACAGGGTCTTTCCTTCGCTCAGATGAGGCGCGATCTCGCTATTGTAGATCGTGGCCTGAAATTCATCAGGCACGAGCATCTGGATCAGATCTCCTTTTTTTGCAGCATCCGACATTGACATGACAGCGAGTCCGTCAGCCTTTGCCTGCCCCCACGACTCCCCGCCCTTTCTCACTCCCACAATGACATCAAGCCCTGAATCGTGCAGGTTCTGTGCCTGACCTGCTCCCTGGCTGCCGTAACCGATAACCGCGATCGTCTTATCTTTCAGTACGTTCAGATCTGCATCTTTATCATAGAATATTTTCACCATAACTGAAACCTCTTCACTCTTTCAATACATCAATGTATAAATATTTACTCTGACCTTCTGCGGACTCTTGTTATTCCCAGCTTTTTCAATCTTCCGACTGTTCCAAGATCAGTACCATCAAGCAGATATGCTCTTGCATTTTCAAGCTCGACCGCATGGTTCGCGAACACAGGACCGAGCAGTTCTTCGTGTATGGACTCATTAAAAGGTATCCCGCCGCACAATTCATTGAATGCCGGCATAATTATGACCTCCGGGTCTTTCCATTCGTCAAGTTCGCTGTAGTGTTCCTTGATAGCATTCTCTATGAAATGCGTACGTATCCACACAGGTTCAGAAACACCATGGCCCAGCGGATCGGTGAACCGAATCGCAGGATGGTTATGCGACATCACAACATGAGAAGCAGAAAGAAGCTCGATATCAGGCCATGTATGACCGTGAAAATAACCCACACCGTCAAGCACCAGACCCCTCATGCCGTGCACTGTCACATTCTCAGGTATCAATTCCTCGATATCGCTATCATGGTTGCCTGGAACGATCTCAACATGTGCGGAAGATGATAGTTCTGTCAGGAACTCAGGAACTTCCCGTTTTTCCTGCCACGATGTCCTCGGAACATTATGCTTTATATCACCCAGAAGTACGATCCTCTCTGGCCTGACTTTTCTGACATATTCGCATATCCGCTTCTTGCGTTTTTCGACCTGGCTCGGGATGCTGATCCCTCTGTGGTAAAGCTCCCATTCTATACCCAGGTGGACATCAGCGACCACGAGCACCTTTAAACTGTTCTCAACAACGAGTGCAGGTTCATTCAGCAGAGGACTTATCATTTTCAGACTTTCCGCAGCACCCCTATTTTCAGCTCATAGCACCGTCCTTCGTCCATGAGCTTCTTAATGGCGGCTTCCACAGTTTCAGGATCCATACCGGCCTTGAGAGAGTTTTCAAGCACAAGAGAATACGGTGTTCCCTTTCCTGTATCCAGTTTATCTATTATGTCAGCAATCACTTCTTCTGGCTTTTTTTCAGAAGCAGGCACTTCTGGTTCCTGCCCGGTTATGTCTTCTTCCTCAACTTCATTTTCGAAATCCAGCTTTTTCTGCACTCTGATTTTCTGCTCTGGTCTTTCGACCGGTTCTTCTTTTTTTTCATCTTTTTGTACAGGCGTCTCGTTTTGGATTTCAACCGGCTGCTCCGGAACGATCCTGACGCTTTCGGAAGATATGGTTTTTATTGCATGAATAACTGTATTTTTAAGTTCTTCCATGATCTTATCCAGGTTCTTATAATGCCCGATCGCTTTCACCACGCCATCAGCAGGTACCGCATTTAAGCCTTTCTTGATAAGAAACTCCCTGAGCTCATTTCCAGAAAGCCCGGATTCGAGCGCATCCTCCATCAGCCTGATGCGTTCAAGCGTCCTTTCAGCAGTATCCAGCACCCACCTGTCCCTCAGCTTTTCATCAGCGTTATTGATCTCTTCGGGTCTGACCGAAGTATAAATGCTCCCGTCCTCTGGCTCGTATTTCCTTGCCTTGCCTACAACAATCACGTATGCAGGAACATTCAATTCTGATAAGAAAATCGCAGCTTCTGGCTGGTACTGCCCTGCGTATACTGTAAAGACCCCTGTGGGATCTGCCACGCGCGTTCTCCACAGGTTATTATCCTTACCTATGTTTTCAACCTCTGTGACGACCCCTACTATGAAAAGACGGTTGCATTTCACTCCTGTCGGGGTGATGATATAATTGGGCGCCCTCTCATCACCTTCGCTGATATGCAGATTCGATCTGTTGAACTCGTGGGCAAAAATACGCCATGCGATCTCCCTGTCAAGTATCTTATCCATGCTCACCCGCCTTCTTGAGAAGTTCGGATGCCTTTTCTATAATGATATCAGGAGATTCCTCTACTTTTGTCGCCACAAGTGTGATCCCGAACTCACCTTTTGACATGTTCCCCCTTGCGATCAGCAGTTTTCCCAGAAGTTTTTTCTTGATCTCGTCTTCAACCGCGCCCTGGGTCATCGCTGCCTTAGCGATTTCCTTTGCCTGCTCGATTGTAATCCCGCATATACCCTGGGTCAGCTCTGCATTGAGAACAAGGGTAAGCGCCCCTGTCCCATCATCTATTATCGCTTTGATCCGCATATCCATTTTTTCTTCAACTTTGCTGTGCACCCTGCATACGCTCTTCTGGATAACGCGGGAACATTCAGGACAGCGGGCTATCAGTCCGGAACCAGGTCTGATCGAGAGGATATTGCCTTCGATTATTACATCAAATGCCCCATCTTTATCAATGATATCTCCTATCCTGACTTTTTCCCCCTCTTTATGCTTGATGCTCTTATCGAGCTTGATTACCGTACTGCTCTCATTTATATGAAGCGCTGGCACTCCTCTGAACGAACGCACGTATGCGTTTTTTATCTCAACTGCGTTCCCGGCAGTGAACTCGGGCTTTATCACCCAGGCTGTGAACTGGATCTTGGTGTTATCATCAGCCCCGATGCCGTTGAGAATCTTCCTGGTTCCATCTTTTGTTACTATTTCGCGCGGTTCTATGTTCAATATGGTGAATGCTGTATGCACATTCACATCCCCATCCCTCAGCTCTGCAAGTCTCATGAGCACGCTTTCCTGGTTTGCCGCAATGGTAGTGCCAAGTTTTGTGACCTTTGATCTGCTCCCGAAGTTGATCTCTGGTCTATCCTGCCAGTTTCTCACATAAGCCTGCGTGATATTAACAACATCTCCATTGGTCAACTCGAAATCGTGCCAGGCAGTGAAGCTCTTTGCAGCAGTCTCGTCTCTTAAAATCCCTGAAAAGATCGTCTTTTCATTATTTTTTACGTTGATGGTCTTTCTTATGAGTTCAATGACCTGTGCCGTGACTTCGATATTACGGTCTCCGATCTTTACATCGCTGAGCTTTTTCACAGCACTTTTTTCTGCGCCGCCGTATTTCCTTATAAGACTGCGCTTTGCTTCTTCCAGCGGTACCCTGAATTCGAGAAGTTTTCTTAAGTCCGCTACTATGTTGATTTCATCTATTTCGTTATCAAGCGCCCTTTTTATTTCTTCAACATGGGGCGCAAATTCAATTTCCATGAAGCCTCCATGCGACTTTTGGATTATAAGGTATACTGATGATAAGGAATAAAAAACCATCGCATGATTTTATTAAGTTGCAGCTTCTGGCATGGATTACCACATGAGAGAAGATAATGAAGAACTTAGAGCAATATACTTATGTTATTATGTAATAAATAATATCAATGACAATGCAAAAGCAATTGATCAAACATCCTTACATCGCAATTGAACCTGGAATAAGTAAAGGTAGCCCTATCATTGCAGGAACAAGGGTCAGGGTGCTGGATATTATAATTGAATATGAGTATTTAGGGTTTTCTCCAGATGAAATAATCAATGCGCATCCGCACCTCAATCTCCCTCAGGTGCATGACGCCCTATCTTTTTATTATGAGCACAGGGAAGAGCTTGATCAGGAGATCAGGCAGAGAAAAGAAAAAATGAAAGAGCTGTGTAAGAAGCTAACTTCATGAGGGATTTTTGAAAGATGGAAAACGTATACGGATTTATGCAGATGAGAACGTAAATGCAGCAATCGTCGAGGGTTTAAAGCGCAGAGGCGTGGAAATATGGTCTGCTTCAGGTACGGGGAAACTTGGTCTCAGTGATAAGGAACAATTGAAGTATGCTTCGGAAGAAAAAGCTGTCATATTTACCCATGACGATGATTTTCTCAGTATGGCTGCTGAATCTGAAATTGAACATCACGGCATAATATATGCTCATCAGCAGCATCTTTCGATTGGTGAGTGTATCCGCAGGCTGAAGACACTGGTTGAAACAATGTCGCCAGATGAAATGCGTAATCGCATATTGTTTCTTTGAAATGTACTCCTATTTACTCAGATCCACAACCTCATATCTTAACCCTTCGGATTCAAGCCTGTTGAGAAGCGACGGCACTTCCTCATCCACAGCCACCACAAGCGAGGAGAGACCGTGAAATGCAGCCTCCACGACAGACTCTTTTGCCCCGAAGAGAATATTGGGCTGAATATTTATTTTTCTGAGGGATATCAATGCCTCAACCCCTATCGCTGCGATGTAAGGCTTATCCTTTGAGTGCTTTTTCAGCATCTGAAGATCCACGCTTCCTGAGCCTCCACGTTCAACGCGCGGCACTTTGCAGATGGTGATATCGACCTCCGGGAGGCTTATCATCCCCCTCATATCCGTTACTCCGACATCTTCGCCTTCCTCTGCATCAGATATCGTAAATCCCATAACATCCCCTTCGCCTGAACCGGCGTACAGCAGACCGTTATCCATTACAAGCGAGACAGATTGCCCTTTTTTTAAATTTTCACGGGCGATCGATGTTGCGACAGAAACGTGGCTTACGATATCCTCCATCACATACCGTGCATACTTTTTCAGCTCGATGGCCCTTTCAAGCACCCATTCAACCCCTTTTTTGGTGACGCGATAGCGCACTCTGCCGTCAGAGAACAGAAGCCCTTCAGAGACAAGCTCCCGGATATATTCCGAGACAGCCTGCGGGGTTATGCCGATCTTATCAGCTATTTCTTTCTGTCTGACATCAGGCTGGTGTGCGGCAATTTCGACGAGTATTTGAAATGCAGTGCTTTCTTTTTTACTCCGCAATATCATTCGGTTTCTCCAGCCAGTTCAATCCTCTGACCCTTTACTGTCAGGATTGGTGACCGCCTTGCCACACCGCGGATGAACATTATGCTTTTATCGATGACCCTCTGGAGACCGTTCATCGACTGGTTCCCTGAGATCACTTCTTTCTCGATCACGTCAAGATAACTTCGTATCTCACTGTCGCTCTTGAAAGTGATCATTATCAGATCGCTCAGATCTTCGATTGTACACTGAAAATTCACCTGCACCCTGGAATAAGAGGAATGATATTCCTTCTCTGGCTTTTTCCCGGGTTCAGGCATCCGCCATTTGCTTTCCACAAGTCCGCTTTTTTTCAGGATATCAAGACTCTCCAGTACTTTGAATCCAAGATCTCTCTCCATTTCCTCTTCAGTTTTCCAGTCCTTTTGCAGATAATCGAAAACTTTTTTATGTGTCTCTGAGCCGAATGCGCGCAGGAGAGGGACGATATCCGAAGGTTCATTGATAATTCTGGTTCTTTTACCCATGAGCAACATCTCTCACTAAATAAGTCTTTATCTCTAAATCAACAGTAATATTATGTGTTCAAAATGGATAAACGTTTTGAAGAAGATATATATTTACATAAATATTCTGACTCCAAGAATTATCCCTGTCGTCACCAATATTCCCGCGATCAGAACCCCTGCGAATATTGCCATAATTGCGTTCTTGAATTTAAATCCAAAAACAAAAGCAGCAGCACAGCCTGTCCAGACACCGGTCGCAGGTAAAGGCAGGCCCACAAATATTGCAAGCCCGATAGAACCATATTTTTCAAATCTCACATTGTGCTTGTGATATGTCCTGCTAAAAAGCCAGGTAAAAAATTTATCCCAGATCTTCCATCGTCTGAGAAAATTGGATACAGGTTCGAGATAAAGCAGCAGTGGGATGACAGGTATCATATTCCCTATGATGGATATATAAAATGCTGTAAAGGGATCGAAGCCGTATTCGAATATTGCCACAGGGATGGAAGCTCTCAGTTCAAAAACAGGCAGAGTGGCTATCAGAAGAACCGCAAGCCACGGTGGAACGGATTTCAAAATACCTATGAGCGCTTCAAAGATCATTTCTTACCTGCTCCAGAGAGTATGAAATGAGCAATCAGAGCTTCAAGCTGTATCCTCTCGTTCGCGCCTTCAGCGATCCGAAAATCCGTTTCTCCAATCCGGTCGATCAGATCCACTTTCAGCCTGTCAGGTATCGTCATGTCAAGCATGGCGCGATATATCTGTCCCACGACATCCTCCCCGGAAAGCCCCTGTTCTATCAAGAGATAATCAAGTTTTATCTTTGCTTTCATGAAATTGCCATCAAGAGCGAGTTTGATCAATTCAGTCACTTCCTCCGGCTTTGCAGTGGCAGTGGTCTTGTAGATAGCCTCCATATTTACTTTCCTGTCAAGCATCGCTGCAGCCTGGAGTGCATTTATGGCGCGCCTCATATCCCCGGCAGCCACGTACCTTATGGCTTCCATGCCGTCTTCCATGAGTTCCACACCTTCTTCTTTCGCTATTCGCCTCACCCTTTCTTCAACTGCAGAACCAGAGATGGGTTTGAACCTGTAGACCGCACAGCGCGATTGTATGGGTTCTATTATTTTTGATGAATAATTGCAAGAGAGGATAAAACGGCATGAGGATGTGTATTTCTCCATCGTCCTTCGAAGCGCAGACTGCGCATCAGAGGTGAGTGCATCAGCCTCATCAAGAAAGATTATCTTGAACTCTGCTTCACCAAGCGGGGCTGTCCTTGCAAAGTTCTTGATCTTGTGCCGTACCACGTCGATACCCCGCTCGTCGCTTGCATTCAATTCCGTGAAATTATTGACCCATGAATCCCCAAAGAGTTCCCGCGCCACGCACAGTGCAGCTGCTGTTTTCCCGACACCTGGCGGCCCTGAGAAAAGAAGGTGAGGCAGGTTTCTTGACCGGACATATGATTTAAGGCGCTTTATGACCTCATCCTGCCCGACAATCTCGTCAAGTTTTTTCGGACGGTATTTCTCGATCCAGATCTCTTCCTTCAGCATGCAAGTTCTTAATAAGAGGCATATATTATTTAAGTTTCCCTGATTGTCTATCATTGTTATGCCGGAGAAAAGACATCATAAAAAAATCAACTTTTTCATCACCTCATATCTTTTTCCATCGATCTCGGTCACGGGAGGTGCATGCGATCTCATGTGCAAACACTGCAGGGGCAAGCTGCTTGAACCCCTGATCCCGGCAACTTCATCTGAGGAGCTTGAAAAGAAAGCTTTCATGCTCCATAAAAAAGGAGCAAAGGGCATACTTCTTACAGGCGGATGCGACAGGTCAGGAAGGGTACCGATAAAGGGTTTGATCCCTGCGATCAGAGCGATAAAAGAAAGATCTGATCTGATCCTCATAGCGCATACAGGTTTTATCTCAGGAGAGGAAGCAGAAGCATTGAAGGAATCGGGGCTTGACGGCATAGGTTTTGACGTGCTGGGAGATATGGGAACTGCAAGGGAGATCTATGGTCTTGATGTTCCTGAAAAAGAGTATGTGGAAAGCCTTCACGCTATAGAGGACTCGGGGATCATGGTATTCCCTCATGTATGCGTCGGGCTGCACTTTGGAGAATTGAAGGGAGAATTTCATGCTCTCGATCTGATCAAGCATGTGAAGCCTGCGACGATAATAATAACAGGATTGATGCCTGTGGCAGGCACGCCCATGGCGCATATCAGACCGAGACCGGGGGATTTCGCAAAGGTCATCGAGAGAGCGGTCAATATGTTCCCTGGTACGCAGATAGTGCTTGGATGCGCCCATTCGAGCGGAAAAGACAGGGAAGAGATCGAGAAAATAGCGCTCAAGAGCAAAGTTAGCGGCATAGCTGCGCCCGCAATGAAGACGATCGAGTTTGCAAAGAAGAACGGGTATGAAATAGAATATCACGGCACATGCTGCGGACTAGTGCCTTGCGAAAAAACACGGATCGAATTCATCACGCCAGAAAATAGACCCAGGCCCGATATGCAGTTGAGCAGAACTCCAGAACAAAAACGGATGAGAAGTTGAGTTTTCGTGATTTATGAATAATTAACCGGGGATGAAGGCGCCAGGAGTCGCGCCGAGTTGCGCCTCGGGAGGGCGCATCCACGCCTTCAATCTATTTCTTCACAAGACATCTGAAAGAATAAAGACGAATTATGCGCTGATAGATGCCTCACCAGAATATCCAATCGTTTCCGATTGAGCCATGCGAGCAACCAATTCCTTCATTCGCTTGATTTTCAATTGTATCTCATTAATCTCTTTCAACTTTTGTTTTTCGAAATTAGCAATTATCTCTTTGAAGCTCGTTCTGAGTGAGTATATCTTATGCGGTCTGCCTTTACCTGGCGTCTTTTCTTCACGTTCGCTTATCCAATTCCGTTCTTTTAAGTCTCTCATGGCGATGCTTACTTCTGGCTGACGTAATCCTGTTACTCTCTCAAGATCCACTGACGTAGCCTCTTTCAAATTTCGAAGATAACTCAATGTCTTTGCGATGGGTCTGCTCAGGCCCAGAGAATTAAGTACATCTGTTATTTCTTCGTCTTTTTCGTCAAACTGTTTCCTAATTATGGATTTCATATCGACTCCCGATATATATTCTGGTTTGTTATTATTTAAATTTTTCTATAAGGAACTGTATATTTGCATTTGGCAACCTTTCCTTTAATAGAGAATGAACATCACACAGGATAGATTTTTTTATTATGATCTGAGTATGGAATCTTGCAGAGAATGATTGCTGCCATGAAGATACCAGTCCATATGTCGCTCAATGCCCGTTGATGAAACCGTTATCTGTTGATACCTTTGCTTGCGTAATTTACTTCATAAAGCGTCTACATTTTTGAAGCCTGTTCTGGATTATCCCTAACACTTTTCGCTGATTTTAAAGCAAATGACCGATCCAGGCGGCCCGGACTTTCGATAAAACGATAGTATTATATATGATTAATAATTAAGAAACATTTTGAGTTTGCTATCATGATGCAGGAGGTGTCAGGGAGATCTGCACTGGTTTTATTTTGATATTGGACTGGTGGCAAATGTGATCCAGTTCATCTGGAATTAGATTGAATACTAAAGGATAGTAAGGTAAAGGGATATTCATGTATAGCGTTCGGATGCGAGCGAGCAGAGATGGAAAACACATATCAGGAGCTGAGCATCTTATTCAAGAAGAGGAAATCATAAATTCTGCTCTATCGCTCATAGAAAGGGCATTGACCCACGAAAGGGGAAAACCGGATTTTGTAAATATATCTTTTGAAGAATTGAAATCTCCTATTAAACGGTTGACTTCCCTGCCAATAACACTGTTAAATGCTGAAAACGTTGAAGAGGGAAAGAACTCAGCTAAAAGTGTTCTCAGAAGTCTTGGAATCCCAGATATTTGCATAGAAAGTGCTTTTACTTTATTAGAAAAAGGTCCATCGGACAGAGAGAGCATGAGGGGAGCCATACTTATGGATATGCTGGGCAATCGCCATGAGCCTGATAGAAGGAGAGGTATAAGGGCAACACGGATGGACATCACAAGAGAAGCCTCGGAAGAGCTTGCGCACACAATTGCGGTGAAAGGACTATCTCCTTATAATACGCGTATCAAAGAGGCTCTGATACTTGCCACAAAGGTAGCCAATGTAAGAGGAACTATAGCGGAGCTCTGCTGGTCTGATGACCCTTCCTATACCACAGGATATGTCGCATCAAAGAAGATGGGGTATATACGGATTCCCCACATGAAATATCAGGGTGATCCCCACGGAGGAAGGGTGTTTTTCGTGGATAAAATTGACACTGCTGAATATATCAATGAAATTGAAAATTCTCCGGTTCTCGTAAATAAATTTGGGGGATTAAAGAATGGTATTGATAATATTACATGGGACTGAGAGTTTGAAAAAGCATCAGATGCTGAAGAACATAAATCAGTGCTTACGGCCCTGGTGCACGAATGGTTGCAATGCCTGGATGGATGAAAGCGTAGATTCGGGGATCATTCGGGGATCTGTGCAATGAGAATGGATTGGCTGACCCATGAGCTTGAGGAGATAAAAAACCAGGGATTATACCGCAAGCTGAAGACCATTGACAGTGGCCAGACACCCAGGATAATGAAAGATGGGAGAGAATTGGTAAATCTCTCTTCCAATAATTATCTTGGCTTGACAATCCACCCGAAAGTAAAAAGATCAGCCATTGATGCCATTGAGAAATATGGCACAAGCGCAGGATCAGCAAGGCTTATCAGCGGGAATTTCGACCTGTACAACCATCTTGAAAAAAAAATTGCACAATTCAAAGGCACAGAGGCTGCCATTGTCTTTGGTACTGGATATATGGCAAACCTTGGGGTAATATCGGCTATCACAACCAGAGGTGACCTCATTATCAGCGATGAGTTGAACCATGCCAGCATAATCGATGGATGTCGTCTGAGTCGGGCAGAGGTCAAGGTCTATTCCCACAAAGACACATCCTGTTTAGGAAAAATACTCAGTGAATCAAAATGCAATAAAAAACTTATAATCACTGACGGGGTCTTTAGTATGGATGGGGATATCGCCCCGCTGCCTGAAATTGTTGAAATTGCTCACGAATATGATGCAATGGTCATGGTGGATGAAGCTCATGCCACAGGTATTCTTGGCAAACATTGTCGCGGTACAGCGGATCATTTTAACGTAGAAGTTGATATTAATATGGGAACATTGAGCAAGGCTCTTGCAAGCTTTGGCGGGTATATAGCAGGAAGTAGCGAACTGATAGATTACCTGCGAAACCGTGCAAGGTCATTCATATTTTCTTCCACACCTCCTCCACCTGCTGCTGCAGCTGCTATAGCCGCCATTGAAGTCATTGAAAAGGAAAAACCCACAAAACAATTGTGGAAGAATGTAGAGATCTATAAGAAAGCCCTGATTGAAATGGGTTTTTCCATAAGCAGTCAGACCCAGATCATACCTTTGTTGATAGGGGATACACAAAAAACCCTTGAAGTGGCTGATGAGCTTGAAAGACTTGGGGTTTATACCATTGGCATTCGACCTCCAACAGTCCCGAAAGGTCAGGGAAGGATCAGAACCTCCCTTATGGCAACCCACAGCCAGAAGGATATTGAAAAAGGTCTTGATGCTATTCGGGCAGTGAAAGAAAAATTCAACTTGATGTGAATAAAAGCTGATGCATCGAAAGCGGCTGAGGTAGAGGCACTGATCAATAAGGTCGTGGAAACCTATGGTCGTGTAGATTGCGCGAGATTGATGGGTTTTCCCGGTCGTCCGGCTTACTCTGCAAGTAAGCACGGAATAATTGGAATGACCAAAACCGCTGCGCTGGAATACGCTCAAAAGGGCATCCGGGTCAATGCAGTGTGCCCAGGCTGGATATCTACGCCTATGATAGAACCGGCACTCGACGACCCTGAACTTAATGAACAGATCATTGGCAGGGAGCCAGTCGGACGGATCGGGAATCCGGAAGAAGTAGCTGAAGCTGCAGTATGGCTCTGTTCAGATGCATCCTCATTTGTCACCGGACACTCTCTGGTTGTGGATGATGGACTCGTGGCTGGATGGTGTGGCGCACTGGTGCAATATTCGTTTCAACTACATCTGACCTTCCATAAATGAAATGGGGCAGGTTCGAACTTCCACTTATTCCACTGTGTTAAAGCCGCCGGAGGGATTTGAACCCTCGATCTGCTGATTACGAATCAGCCGCTTTGCCGGGCTAAGCCACGACGGCATGAAAGAGGTGTATATCGGTATCTCTCTCTATATAGTTTATCTCAATAACGATAATTTTGACTTATTGATTCGAACGGTTTCAAAAGTTTTTCTAAAACGAACCAAAATTTATATATGCAAAGGAGTGAAATAGGAATTTAAGAGGAATGGAGGTAAATAAAATGAGTTTCATAATAAGTGGTAGAGTATTAGAAGAGAACGGCTGCCGTCTTCCAAAACTTATTGTATCTGCTGTGAATAGAGCAGGAAAAGTGCTGGGTTTTCGGGAGACTGTAGATGATAAGTTCGAGCTGATATACGAGGAAGAGACTCCTCATGATGCGCTGCTGATCGCATCTCAGGAAGCTTTGGGAAAACAGATCCCCAGAGAAAACCGCACGCTAGGGATCGTGGAAGGAATCGCCACAGAAAAAGAATGGATAAGAGAGGGAGAAGTGATATGCTGGGCTCTGATATCACAGATTCCTCTGGAAGATTCACAATCCGGGTCCCTGTTTTAAATTTCATAAGTGAGGATTTTCCACTCCTGCGCCCCGATATCAGGTTCAGAGTGACCATGAGAAATGCTGCAGGCAAGGAATGCGAATGTCTATCTTTTGAAGATGATATCATAAGATGGGATTGGCCAAACTGCAAGCCTATTACTCTTCCTGTCGAATGCTGCCTTGCGATAGTCGAACGAGTGGGTGGAATGGACGCCCATCTTGACCCAACCCCCCGTCCCGGCGAACCTAAAGGCCGCGGTATTGATGATGATGGCTTCGGTCAGGGCCAGAGCGCTGATGGCAGTTATGTAGCTCAGGACAGTCCCTTTGGAGGTCTTGTTACGATATACGGAGCCCAGGCATGCCCTAAAGGTGTGAAATACAGGGTAAGCGTCGCACGGTGGATGGACAATACCACGCCCCCGACCGACGGTCCTGCATCAGGATTGATCCATGGTGACTTCAAAGCGCTAACAACCAAACTGCCTGAGATGGTATACAGTGGCCTGGATTGCGACTTCTTTCCACCATTCGGGTTCGTATGCCGCGTAATAAAAGCAATTCCTCCACAGCCGTTTGATTCAGAGGGTTTCTACGATGTCCTGCATAACAAGGAATCAGGAGGGCTGATCATGCACTGGTTCACCCAGAGCTTTGAAGATGGAAAATACAGCATACTGCTGACCATAAAAGACGGGGCAGGATGCGAATACAAAAGCTATCCAGTGGTTGTAAGAGTGGACAACAAACCACCGACTGCAAAATTGCTTTTCGAAAATGTGCAGCCATGCGACTGCATTGATATCGGAACAGAAGTTACAGGTACTTTTACTGCAAAGGATGAGGATCTGCCCGGATTCAAACCCCCATATCATTTCATGGAATACAGTCTAATGTTTGAAGGGGGAGCAAGTGGATTCGTTAACATACCGCCTCCGCCTCCCACAGATAATCCCCACAATTACGGCGGGAATCTAACGGACAGAGGCGTTGAAAACAAGCCCTTTGTATGGATGACGGCAGGACTTCCTCCCTGCGGCTACAGGGTCGTATTGAGGGTATGGAAGAGAACAATAGTAAACAATACGAGAGGAACATTCGGCGGCATAAACTACAGTGATGCGGCTGTTTATTTCAGGCTCGGGAGATGTGAATGAACATCTCCCACCTTTAGAGAAAATAAAATCTCAATCCTCGACCCTGGCAACATTCATATTCTTCTTAAGCCCCATCGCCTCGGCAACAGAATCACATTTTGTCTTCAGAAGATATGCTATGGGTCTAAAATCGTATTCTGACATGGTCTCATAGTTCGCCATGCCTTTACTGATGATCAGGGTTGCATTTTC
>JAPZAV010000071.1 GCA_027460465.1 Candidatus Methanoperedens sp.
GATATCAGCCCTCCTCTAGAGCCGGATAATACCTTCTTTTGCCTTCTCGATATGGCATAATCAAATCCAAAAAGACAGAATAGTAGAAAAACCTCACTATAAACCCATGGCTCACTCATTTACGGGGCTACGAGGTTGCGATATGAGGGGTTATTTTGAGGTGGGTAGTGGGTGATGCTATTGCAGGCAGCCAGCGTATCTATACATTTGTGCAATTTGTGAGCTGCATTCTTTCACAATTGGGTCAGGATTTTAGCCAGGAACTGACAGGATCCAGCGGGATCTCTCCTGCAGGCCTGAGAGATCGCATGTCTGTGGAGCTGATGAAAAAGCTCAGAGCATTACGATTGTACAATCAGGAAAAAGCGCATCTTTTTTATTCGAGTCCTGGCCAGATTAAACTTTACCTCATTGCATGGTAAATCACCACGACCACTGCCATCACAAAGGAGCGCAGGCGCCACGGTCAAAGATGCAAAGCTCACAGACGATGAAGCTGAAAAAGTGGATCTGGTCAAAAAGGTGCTCGGTACTGATAACATCTCAGAGGCGCTGCGATGGTGCATCAGGGCAACCTGGGCAACTCATGGAGATAAGATAAAGGAGATTGTGGACAATAAGGAATCGGTTTCAGCGATAGACCTGTAATAATTTACCAGTCACAGACTCCGCACTGGAAGGTGCGGGCATCATGGCGGTTGCTCATGGATTTCGGTTGCCTGAGGATTTATTTTTAATATATTTCATGAGGCGCAGGGCTTCAATTTAACGGGATAGGTTGCTGAAGCCGACACAGGTGATTGTACGAAATATGGCAGCACCAGCTTTTGACTTATTTTCTACCCTGTGTTGGAGAAGGAACTACGCCGAGTTGTTGCATCATGCCTAACTGGTCAAACTCGATCCGATTTTCCACATACAATCGATGGTCATTCCCGTCACCGTCACCTGCTTTTGGGTCGGGGGAATGCCCTGAAAGTCGCCTCTATGTGTGCCGCGAACCGTCCATCGTGTTACAACTTTATCTCCTTCGGAGACCTGATCTTCAATGGTTAGCCGCATGTCGGGGAAGGCCGTGCGAAACATAGTGAGGACTTGTTTGTAGCCCTCGCGATTCAACGGGTCGGGACTCCCTGGTAAGTAGGAGACGAAGCTGGTCGCAAATAGCTCGTCTGTGATAGCCAAGTTCTCCTTGTTCCAGACCTCTTCCATGAGACGACGGACGATGACCTTGTTTTCCTCTACTGACATATTTTATCACCTCTTTTCCAACTTTTAAGCTGCCATTTCATCTAACTTATTCATATCCCTATTGCGTATATCATTCCAGTCTGGGGTATATCCGCAATGCGTCTATATCTTATTTTGAATGTATTGCTAAGCTTTTCCATATATTACCCCCTTCATTTCTTTAGAATACTTAGTATTCGAGGGACTTATAATTTTCCCAAGCATATGAGCTTATTTGAGATCCAAAAAGTTTTTCATTATCTGGATGCGCCTGATTTTTTAGCTTTGAAGAGGCTGTGCTGAATTTTCATCACTTTAAACGAGCATGAGGGTTCTATCGCCTACAGTCACATACCTCGGACGTAAGTATCGTTGCTTGTAAATAAACCTCAGCCTCACGATTTTTCATTTTGTCCGTCAATTTTTTGGTCAAGTTCCTTCAATGTGCTCCTTGATGACTTCCCATCAATCCCTGACAGAACCATGAAAGCAGCTGAGCGCCCAAAAAGATCTCCGCACCATTCCTTCAAATGAGGAAACTCTTCTTTCAGGATTCTGCTCGATCTCCCTCACATCCCTGGCCTCAGTTTCCACAAGCACACCGCTCTTGAAATGCCCTATCACAGGATACCCGCAAACAGGGCATTCAGCCTCGCCAAGATCATAACAGTCCACAAGCTCGCCATTTTCAAACTCAAACGCTGTCGGCATCATCTCACTTCCATTTCGGCTTCACAGGGCATCTGAATCCAATGCTCTGCTGGTTCAATATCGTTTTGATCTGCCTGCAGTGTGGGACAGCCTGGCACTCTCCGCAGGTCTCAAGCGTGATCTGTGAAGGGGTAAAACAGAATGCTTTTTTCCCCATGACTTCAGTCTCCCCTCTTTTGAAGGATAGCCATTTTCATATTCAGATCCGGATTCATGCGCTCACCTCATCAGAAAGTGAAATTATGCTTCTGATGCGCTTTTCAATATTCCCGAAATACTCTGCACGATCTGCCTGGTGATCAGGGCAGCCAGAGCACTTACCTGAAAAAATTAAGGGGCAGGATTTGCACTCTGCCATTCATGCCACCCCCGTGCTCGCACTCCTGATAGTTTCCAGCGATTGAATGACCCTCTCATACTGCGCCTCCGTCAGTGAGTAGTATTCCATCAACTCATCTTTCGTCCATCCTGCTCTGAGCTTCCTGGAAAAGCTGGTATCTGCCTTCATGCTCTCCCTCCCAGAAACCTGTTAAGTGCCACTATGTGCTTGCACGGTCTCCCTTGCTTTGCCTTCCTGTAAACGAAATCAGGGCAGTTGCAGTATCCTGAGCTGTGGAGCAGGTCAACCTGGTAGCAGACCCCTGGCACTGCCTGGGAGATTGCTGTGAACCCGTTATTCGCTCGATCTACCTGGACGCTGCCAGCCCTTTCCATAGTGCCTTCATCCACATGCTGCAGATCCAGATCCACGTATTCAAAAGGGGAGTTCATAGATGAACCCCCGAATCTCTGAGCTTTTGCTCAAAACCAAGCATTACAAAACAAAACTCTTCCCAATTTTTCTCTATCTCTTGTCATGTTCATTCCTCGTTCCAGGAATGAGCCACGCCCCTGGGTGTTATCAGCACCGCAGGGGCAATGCTCTTTTTCCTTGATCTATACTATGCGTTCATTGTTTATATAGTTTGTGGGCATATTACCCACAAAACAGATAGTTTTATATAATATCACAATAAAAAAGGGGTAATGTGACCAGAGCGACAATCAAATTTACAGATGCTTCAAGAAGGCGCATCATCTTACCAAAAGAAATAATAGAAGTTGAAGATTTGCACGAGGGAGATTATATCGAAATTGACGTTAAGAAGATTGAGAGGCCGAAAGAAAAGGTATGAACAAAGGTGTTCTTATATCATTTCTGAGATTTTGCTCACTATAAAGGTTTTTCCGCTTTGAAAGACATTAAACGATCTTTATATTATATTGAAATCACTTTAATAAAGTCATCAAAAAAATGGTGGTCGAATGACTCAAATAGCAATTACGGCGATGGATAATAAGAATCTCTTTTCAAACTATTATCTGGATAATCAGATAAAGAGCAGTCCTGAATGGAAAAAAGATGAGCATAAGATTGCTTTTTCCGAGATCAAAAAGTTATATGACACAGAGAAAGATTTTCTTCCAACCCTTAATGAGAAGCAGCTTGAGCAGAGGTTTTTTGCACCAATTTTTAAAATCCTCAATCATACAATTGAAGTTAATGAAAGTACAGAGACTCAGGAGTTCCCAGATTATGCTTTTTTTCCTGACAGAAGCTCGCTTGATGATGCCCATAAGAAGAAAGGCACTATTTCGTTCTATAATAATGCCTTCGCAATAGGCGAAGTGAAGCGGTGGGGGATTGAGCTTGACCGCTTTGGAAAGGATGAAAGAGATAGAAAACGCAATCCAAGCCTTCAGATATGGATCTATCTCCACGATGTTTCTCCGAAATGGGGCATCCTCTCCAATGGCGCTAAATGGCGCCTGTATTGCAAAGACAGGCGGCGGGATGACTATTACGAGATTGATCTCCCCATGCTCATTGTCACGAATGATATTGAGAATTTCAGATATTTTTACTACTTTTTTCGGAGGGAATCATTTCTGCCCTCTCAGGATGGAAGGACCTTTCTTGAGGATGTGCTGAAAGGATCGGCCGATTATGCCAAAGAGATAGGGGATGACTTGAAAGAAAATGTCTATAAGGCGATGAAGAAGGTCGCTGAAGGATTTTTCAACTGGCCGGAGAACCGCCTCGATGTACAGAATGAGGTTGCACGTGAGATGGTTCAGAAAAATACCATGATCCTGCTATATCGCTTGCTGTTTTTGCTGTATGCAGAAGGGAAAGGTCTCCTGGATCTGAGAGTGCCACATTATGAATCGTACAGTTTTGACAAGCTTAAGAAAATGGTCAAGGAAAAGCAGGATGGGCCTGTGCAGAATAGATACCTGCCGGTTGGCATGGAACTCTTGTCGCGCCTTAAATCCCTCTTCCGGCTAATCGATCACGGCAGTGAGGCTCTGGGTATTCCCAAAAACGAATTCTATGTCCCTCCTTATAACGGCGGGCTTTTTGACCCTGAAAAGCACCCAGAGCTTGAGAAGTGGACCATTGGTGATATGTTCCTCGCAGATGCTATCGACCTTCTGTCAAGGAGCAGGGTCAATGGAAGCGGGAGAGGTTTTGTGGATTATTCTACGCTGGAAATTCGGCATCTTGGGAGCATTTATGAAGGTCTCCTTGAGTACAAACTGCGGATCGCTGATGACGGAAGCAGAAAAAAAACTTCTCAGATTTTGATGAGTTCGACAGGGTGAAGAAAGGCCAGCTTTACCTTGCCACGGATAAGGGTGAGAGGAAAGCTACAGGTTCGTATTATACACCCGACTACATCGTGAATTACATCGTTAAGAACACTGTCGGACCTGTGATTGATGAAAAATGGAAGGAGACAGAGGCGAAGAAGCAGAGCTTCATGGATGCCACTCTTTCAGTGAAGGTACTCGACCCTGCGATGGGCAGCGGGCATTTCCTTGTGGGCTCGATAGAGTTCCTGACCGGTAAACTGCTGATTGCGGCGCAGAAGGACATTGAGTCGGGGAGGCTTGTGGAAGATGCCCATCTCACTCCTGATTGGGCGCGCCGAGAAGTTGTGGCACACTGCATCTATGGCGTTGACCTGAACGAACTCGCGGTGGAATTAGCGAAGGTAGGGCTGTGGCTGACCACTATCAGTAAAGATAAGCCGTTGTCGTTCTTAGATCACAGGCTGAAGCAGGGGAATAGCCTGATAGGGGCGCG
>JAPZAV010000072.1 GCA_027460465.1 Candidatus Methanoperedens sp.
CCAGCCACTCTGCATAGTCAGCGACAGGATTATTGAATGTCCTGATTATCTGACGCTGCTTTAATTCGTTCAAAATATCTGCATAGCATCGGAAAAGGTCAAACGTTGAAAATACTTTTGGATTAAATTCGATCATACATTACTATATTGCTATATGATTATATTATATATGTGTATATCAAATATCGCTAATTCTTTAATCTCTAAGGGAGAGCTTAATCACCGCCTCCATCGCCACCACCTGCTCGATCCAAAATATTTCTTTTCATCAACATTTCAGAGTGGGTTCGTAGTCGTTCCTGTCTCTGAAGCTTCATCCCCTTGTTCCTCTCGCCAGCCATCCTGAATCTATCCCACCGGGGCGCGCAGGACTGCCGCCTCCCGCACACGCAGGCGGCCGAACCCTCCGGGCGGCGGGGGCACTCATGGCAAATAACGGAATATTAACCACAGAGCACACAACGCGTTCTGGTTCTTCTCTGTGTCCTCTGTGGTTTTTCAATTTTAATGTGCAGTGGCTGCCCCGGGGCATATCGGCGCCGGGAATTGAATATTTTGTAAGTGATATCTACTTCTCCACAGTGAACAGGGTCTTCAATTAGAGCAGGGTTCATCCTGCGCGAGGATATTATCAAGCTTCAGCGGAAGATGAAGAGCACGAGGGAGAAGTGGTTCGGTAAGAAGTATGATTTTTACCTGATAGGGCATGAGCATCTGTACGTGTCCAGGAAGCCGGAGGCTGAGGAGAGGATGACGGGGTTCAGGGAGAGCATGAAGTGGTGGTATGCGCAGCCATTTTTCATGGAGATCGTGATCCGTGCGTATCCGCGTCATCCGCGCGATCCGTGTTCTATCGCTTTTCGGGAATTCGTATGAGTTGGTAAGAGTTCGCTGTTGATTTCTTTCTTGGACGGCGCCGCCCCCTCTGGAGGCTGACTCTGGGCGCTTCATCTTCGGTTCTTCATTTATGCTTACAGCGCCGCCATCTGACGAGATGGCTGCAAAGGATCCTCTCTTAACCTCTTAAGCTTCTTATCAAGTTCTGCGAGGGCTTCTTTATTTTTTCGAATATTTCTAAGAGATTCAAGAAAGGTATCTGTTCTTTTTACCACCCAGGCCATATTCACAGCTCGCTGAGCAGTTCCTCCACAGAAGATACTTCTTTGATCCGCCCCTTTTTAATATCAAGGTCGCTCTTGCGTAGCGCTTCCATCGTTTTCGGATTGCTGAGAATTTCAACTGAGTCGATGAGAGCTTCTAAATCTTCTCGTGTTACCATTTTTCTCTCTATTGTTTTTAGCTCCTGATATATATCTTCAATTGTAATCGATCCAGTCATATTTTTAGATTTGGTTTATTACCTCATAATGTTTGCTCAAAAATGACTGTAGGACTGGCTATAATTCGCCCCCTTCCTCTTTATCCCCGAAACCACCACCATTTTTCGCTTCCCCGATCGCTGCGACTGGCTACCCACGTGGGCAACTTACAGGGGCAACTGGTCGCCCTGCATCCCGCGAAACCTCATCCTGCGTTACACGGCGCCGGGCGACCTTGTGCTTGACCAGATGGCTGGCTCGGGTACAACGCTTGTGGAGTGCAAGCTCCTGGGACGGCGCGCCGTGGGGGTGCACATCAACTCCAATGCCGTCATGGTGGCGCGCAACAGGCTGGACTTTTCTTATGCGCCGCTGGATGTAGATTATAAAGTACCTGAGATCAGGACATCCGTGGGTGATGCGCGCTCACTTGATCTGATAGAGCCTGAATCCATCGACCTTATCGCCACCCACCCCGCCATATGCCAGCATCATCCCCTATTCTCACAACCGCGAGGGCGACCTGTCAAGCATGCATAACATCACTGAGTTCGCCAAGGAGATGAGGAAGGTTGCGGAAGAGTGCATGCGCGTTCTCAGACCAGGGAAGCACTGTGCTATTCTCATGGGAGATACACGGAGGAACAAGCATTTCATGCCGATCACACCGCGGGTGCTGATAAGCTTCCTTGAGGCAGGGTTCATTCTGCTCGAGGATATTATCAAGCTTCAGCGGAAGATGAAGAGCACACGGGAGAAGTGGTTCGGGAAGAAGTATGATTTTTACCTGATTGGGCATGAGCATCTGTACGTGTTCAGGAAGCCAGAGGCGGGGGAGAGGGTGACGAGGTTCAGGGAAAGCATGAAGTGGTGGTAAGTATCATGAATCGGTCACATTTAAATATTCAGAGTACGTGATATTCAACGAAGGTTATCATGGTCGCGACCAATGAAGATATTTACAGAGAACTTAAACTTCTAAGATCTGAAATAAAAGATCTAAAAAATCCGCTGGTTCCTGAGGTTGAACCTGAGGAAGATGAGCTTGAAGCCATCAGAGAAGGTGAAAAAGAATACAAAGCAGGTAAATATGTCG
The DNA here is from genome assembly GCA_027460465.1 of Candidatus Methanoperedens sp. Classification (GTDB taxonomy): domain Archaea; phylum Halobacteriota; class Methanosarcinia; order Methanosarcinales; family Methanoperedenaceae; genus Methanoperedens. Next base: position 2,416 of record JAPZAV010000072.1, read on the forward strand.
ATTGGAAAGCTTTAAAAGCGAGAAAACGCTCCAATGTATAGAATAGTCTTAACAGAAAGAGCCGAGAAAAGCTTTACTGCACTTCCTGAGGATGTTCAAAGCAGATGTGGGGATGTCTTTGACGAACTTCAATATTCTTTTGCACCCATCAGATTGGATGTTATGAAACTCAAAGGTCATTCAGGTACTTACAGAATACGCCTGGGAGATAGGCGAATCATCTATAATGTTGATAAAAGAACAAAATAATTAGTGTCTACGATATTCTGCAGAGAAAGACCGCTTATAGAGGCTTATAATAGATTAGATATGGGTTCAGTAGAATTTGATCCGGAAGTTAATGCGATGTATATCCGCTTAAAAAAAGGAAAAGTGGATAGATCTGAGCCTTTAGCAGACAATGTTATTGTCGATATAGATAAAAAGGGAGAAGCAATAGGTATAGAGATTTTACTTCCAAAACATGATATAAGAGTATCCGAGTTCGTTTCTAAAGCTTTGAAGGTTGAAGCATAAAAAACCTTGTTTCAGGTAGAATTTCTGCAATTTATCTGGCGCGGTTTTTTAATGTAGGGTGGTTGCCCGGGGGCATATCGGCGCCTGGGGATTAATATTTAAAGAGTGATAATTGTGTGGCGCCACTTCAGTTAGATTCCATATTGTTCTGTGCGCCGTAAATGAAGGATAACAGGGTCGACCCAAAAGATCTATAATAAATCAACAAATTCTTCCACAGTTAGCTCCGCATTTCTAAGTATGCTCTTCAGAGTTCCTCTGTCAAGGGTCTCATGAAGAGGAATGGTTATCTTAATAACTTTTTCAGAAGTAACTTTCTTAATCCTTATATGGCTCCCGCGCTGCCTTACTACAACAAATCCGGCCCTTTCTAATGCTTTTAATGTTTCTTTCCCTGAAATAACAGGTAATTTCAAACAGTTACCTCTGCAATCTGCCCTGCACTTATTGAGGAAAAATCGTCCTCTGGCTCAAGGTAGAGTTCAATGGCTTCTTTAATATTCTCAAGAGCTTCTTTTTTCGTCTTGCCCTGTGAAATGCACCCCGGAAGTGCGGGGACTTCAACTACATACCAGCCATCTTCACCTTCTTCAATGATGACTTTGAATTTCATAGTTGTTATTTTGCATATAAGTACATATAATATTATCTGTGAATTGTGCATCTATAACTCTTTATGCAAGAATACCAGTGCCGGGAATTGAATATTTTGTAAGTGATATATTCTTCTCCACAATGAACAGTGTCTTCAATCAAAGCAGGGTCATAGCCTTTTACATCCGGTAGCTCCATCCCCTTGTTCCTTTTCGCCAGCCATCTTGAATCTACAGCACCCCGGCGCGCAGGACTGCCGCCTCCCGCACACGCAGGCGCCCTCCGGCGGCGGGGCATACAAAAGGTGGCTGAGCTTGCGGAGGGAGACAGCGGCTTAGAGATGCAGTTTTTATCTGGCGCGATTTTTACTGCGGGGTAGGGCATATCGGCGCCTGGGGATTAATATTCAAAGAGTGATAAATGTATGGCACAAGGAAGGGACGTTGATCCTATACACTGGGCTGATATGTGGAGGGTGAGGAAAAGACATTTCAAGAAAAGTTCTTTCAGCGTGAAATTGCTTTGAACATCCTGAACATCTGCATTCTATTAATGCACTTTTCATACCATTATCCTATCTATCAAATAAATAAATCATAAAAGTAGAAGATTTAATATCAAATAAAAGTATACTTGTATTTATGGAAAGAACGATCACAGTCTCGGATGATGTTTACAAAGAACTTCTCAGAATGAAGAGCAACAGGAGCTTTTCAGAGATCCTGGGTGAAATGATCTGGAGGAAGGGAAACCTGAGAACGCTGGAAATCGGGTTTGGAACCCGGGATAGTAAGGAAAAAGAGTTATTGAAAACGGAAATTAAAAAAGTTGAAGAGGAATTCCAGAAATGGATTTGATCCTTGACACCAGCATAATTATAGAGATTTTTGGTGGTATGAAACGGTTCGTGAACATCTTAAAAATCATGGAAATAGGGTATTCGGAATAACTTCCATTACGGAATTTGAATTGTTCTGTGCAGATTTAAAGGAGAAAGAGGCGATAATGCTGGACAGCCTTGAAACATGCGATTTTGATAAGAAGGCTGGTAGAATCGGCGGATATATATTTAAGGATTTGAAGAAAGCAGGAAAGATGCCAAAGATAAAAGACCTTTTGATTGCTTCCACCTGTATAGCCAACAATAAAAAGCTGATAACAGGCGATGGTGATTTCGAGTCTTTTAAGAAATATGGGCTGGATGCAGAAATCATATCGGAATCTTGAAAAGAGTGAGGTCGTAGCTTTCCTGTCTATGAAGCTTCGTCCCCTTTTTCCTCTCCCCAGCCTTCTTGAATCTATCCCACCGGGCGCGCTTTACTGCCGCCTCCCGCACCAGGGACGCCCGCAGGCGGCGGAACCCTCCGGCGGCGGGGGCACTCATGGCAAATAACGGAATATTAACCACAGAGCACACAACGCGTTCTGGCTTTTCTCTGTGCCCTCTGTGGTTTTTCAATTTTAATGTGCAGTGGCTGCCCGGGGGGCATATCGGCGCCTGGGGATTAATATTTAAAGAGTGATAATTGTGTGGCGCCTGTGGTGGAACACGGATGACACAGATGACACGGATTTCGTATCCGTGAAAATCCGTCAAATCCGTTCAATCCGTGTTCTACCTCTCCTTTCAAAGATGAACGAAAAATCACTATCTATTGCTTATGTACGTGTTAGCCTAACAAACGGTTAGTCCTATGTTTGTCGTTTCTTAAAATTCCTGAATAAACTTCCCAAGATTCAGAAAAGAAAATAACGATCCTTGAGTAGCACTCATCTCTTCCAGAACGATATCAGATTTATCGGATTTGTTATCCTTTACAAGAGCAATCCTGATTTCGGATAAAGCATCTATAAGTTCCTTGAGAGAAAGGCCATACTTTTTTGTCTTCCATGCCAGATACCTGTAAAAAAGCAAACCCATGACTGCAAGGAAAATATGAACCCTGATATTAAAATCCTTTGTATGATATATTGGGCCAATAGGTATAAGAAGTTCATCATTCAATAGTTTAAAATCATCTTCCACAAGATATTTATTATTATATGTTTGTACGATTTTTTTAGAATGCCAATCGTTCTTATCTGTGAAAATTATCAATTTACCAAAGCATTTTTCACGTTTCTTTTCATTATCGAGATTCACTTCATAAGTCAGCTGAGGTTTTTTCTTCCCTTTAGGACTATCGATTACTGTGGTTTTTATAATTGACCTGAAATCTTTATGAATAATATCTGCAATTTCCCGCTCCACACTACTCTTATCCCTCTCTTTTCCCCTATCACTTTCCAATCTTCGCTTTAGATCAGCCAGCTTCTCGATGATCTTTGCTTTTCTGGATCCATAACTTTCTTTTTGAAGATTATATGTGGATTTATTGTATGTTACTACTGCTGTAAACTCTGTCCCGAAAAAAATATGTTTTGTCCTGTAACCAAATATATCATGCCCTTTTGAGTTCGTATAAAGACGTTTAAATTCATTAAGTTGAACATCCATTAAGAATTCTGCTTGTTCAGATTTTGCAGAAGCAACAAAACTCATTTTAGATGTTAATTTATCAATGTTTTTATCCGAGTTATTACCCTTGTCGAATACAACAATAATGTCTTCAGTATTGATTTTCATATCTGTTAAGTGATTGACAATTCCGTCTATTAAGTTTGGAAACTCGCTTGAATCATGAATATTTCCTGGATATGTTTCGTGAATGAATGGAATGTTGTCCTGGTTTGTAACAAGTGCGACATTCACCTGGTTTTTATCATTTCTGTGTTTTTTATTGTGCCCTTTTTTTAGCAACTCGCTTGAATTGTCGTAATTATCGCTGTACGTGAACCAGTTTGATTCATCAAGGTAAAGAATAGATGGCGTTATCCCTTTTTCAATAAGGATTTTGCTGATGTCTGTTTCAATATTTTTTATTGCATTCTGGTCCAGGTAACTCATGTTGTTAAGAAAATTCTGGCAGGTGAGTTTATGAGGAAATTTCCAGAGTAGAGAAAGTACGGATTTATTAAACCAAGGCTCCAAAGAATTTTCGCTGAGAGCACCACCACTTTTTCCTATGATGTCCAATAAAAGATATTCTCCGACAGTCAATCCTTCTATTGATTTTTTATCTGTGTGCTTATTTACAATGTCAACGAAATTCAATTCTTCATTTATTTGAAGCATGGCAGCGACCTTGCCGTATTGAAATGATTTTATTTTTGCATATGGCTTGCCTTCTGAACCTTTCATGGCCTCGATGATTTTTTCTGCTGTTCCGAGGTACATCTGCCAGGTTTGTTTTGGTTTACCATTAACTCTGGACATTTCTACTGCATACCAGTAATTGTGACCTTTTATTGTTTTTTTCTTTAAAGATACCACGATATACTATTAGGTCATACTTATTTAAATACTTTTCTGAAAAAAAGCATTGTATTAGACTAATTTAATTATTTAAAAAGTTAGGCCATACATATAAAAAGTTGCAAGAGGTTCTTTGCATTACGATTTGTCAGAAAAAATTAGGTTGATTTTACATTTCTTTGAAAGTCAAGTTTGAGGTTAGTTCTTTAAAAATGAGGCTTCTAATACATATCTATTACATAAATCAGGTAGAGTTAGGGATTAACATCTCCTCTGGCATTTGTACGAGAATATCGATATCTTTCCCGGATTTTCGATATTCTTCAGTAGGTATGATGCTTCAATGATGGTGCGCTTCTGC
>JAPZAV010000073.1 GCA_027460465.1 Candidatus Methanoperedens sp.
ATAGGAGATGTGATCACTGTTACAGGCGGACTTCTGAGATTGAGGTTCATTGTATTTGCCGTGCTCGTATTCACCGGTAAGTTCCTGAGATACCTTGCTGTGGCATATTTTGCAGGAGCGTTTCTTTTATAGAGATCACCCGGCAAGGTGGATGATTCTCAGGCGCTTTTCTCTTCATTTTTACTTTTTCCAGTACTCTTTCGCTCGCTGTCTCCTCTTCAGTTCATCAGATTGCTTTCTCATTTCCTCTGATAGCTTAAGAGATTTCTTCAACCCTGACTCTTCTGGTTTTTTCAACAATGGCACTGCTGGTTTTCTCAACAATGGTACTGCTGGTTTTTGGATCTTAAATCCAAACCTGTTCTTCCACAGTGGCTCTTCAGGCTTCACAGACACCAGGGGCTTTTTATGCTGCCTTCCCGACCGCTTCGATCTTTGCATCGGCAATTCCTGCTGCCGCTCTATTGTATATACTGGATTCCTAACTGTAATGTCCTGAGACATGCTGCCGCATATTTCACGAAACATATAGTTCTACCGCACCTTATTTTGAGCTTTAATCAGCACAAAAACCCAGCAATATGTTGTTGGACATTACACCTAACAGCACCAATAATAATCAGCGCAGTCCCGCCGATTATCAATAAGATTGCTGGTAATCCAGATGGAATTGTAAAAATTCCAATTATCAAAAGAATAACTCCCAATATTATCAATGCTTTATTCAAAGCTGCACCCCGTTTACTTTATATATTTAAGGTACCAAGCTTATTAATAAATCTTCTGATACATAATTAAATAAAATCTTTTAGATGATAATCACTTTGATGGATTCAATCCAAATCCTGGTCAGAGACGACCGATCGAAATAGGGCAGATGAAGTTGTTTTAAAAAGTTACTGTAATAGAAGCAGACGATAGGTTTTGAAGGTTTACTTGACACTCAGCCACTCTTTAGCAACTCTTGTATCTGGATGCTCATTTCCATTAAATTACCCGAACATATCGTAAGCCTGCCACAAGTGTTCTTTTGTATCAACCCTGAATTCAAGATCGAAAAATGGGAAAATACCTATATAGTGTCAACACTAAAAATTCCTGGGACATTTCAGGTGATTCCACAATATGTGAATATGTACGCGGAGATTGTGGACCTTGAAAGTGTCTAAAAAAATAGATACGCAAAACAAGATCCGAGACAATATAAATAAATGAGTATAAAATATGAATGGCGTCAGAGACGAATTTAAAATAAATCTTTTAAGAGATATAAAACTATACGAATGTATATGTAATGATTGTGGAAATAAGTTTAAAGGATTGCCAGTAGATTATATTGAATGTCCTGCCTGTCATTCTTCGAATATATCTAAAAAATAATACCTGGAAAAATTTCTTTTGTGATCCTCTGGATAGGAAAGGTTTTCACCCGAATATGATTGAAGACGCTGCTCCCTATACGGTGGAAATAGGTAAGCACCAGAAATATGGCAAGTTTCTCAAGAACTCAGTAGAGCGTTATCCGCTGCGGGATAGGATCGTCCTGGTGATGAAGGATAAGGTGTGGGTTGAGCAGGCTCTGGTTATAGGTGCTAAAAAGCAGGAGCATAAGTAGCAGCATATTTACAAATCAGTATGGATAGTCGACAGTATCTTAGTAAAACTTATATATTATAATAATAATATAATCATAAGACAACCGAGCGTTGTCAGGGTATGAAAATATGGCGAAAACAAGAACTTTTGTATTAAGAAATAAGAATGGAAAAGAGACTGGAATATTTTCAGGAAGTCAGCCACGACAAGCAGCATTGAAAGCAGCTAACCGCAGCAAAGGAACAAAATCCAAGCCTGTCGAAATAAGAATGAGGGAAAGAGGAACTAAGAAAGTACATATATTTAAAGGATGGAAAGCACTCGTTTCTGCACCTAAGAATAAACCATCCTGGATGCCTGCAAAGATTAATAAGCCCAATGTAAAGAAGGCAGGAGTGGAAAATCTAAAGAAACTTTGAATTGGCTCATAGACACTAATGCAGATTGAGGATGGTTTATCTGGCTTGAAAGCCTTCTCAATCCCCAACCTGCCTGGCTTTATGGTAGCATAACGGCGGTTTCAGACCGTTGTCCTGTTTATGCGACTTTCTGGAATTCCTGCCTGACATCACGATATGCAATTTGAAAGGTTGGAATTATTGGACGGGTTCTGGCGGTGCTAAGGTGTATATCCATCCACCTATTTTGCCGAAGGGACTCTACCCCTGACCCCACGAGGTTAAAAATATAAGCATCAAGCTATTATTAGGTTGTATGAAATTCCTGGCACTATCAGACCTTCACTGCGATTATTCCCATGTCAAAGCCATAATCGATAGAGCAGGGAATTTTGACGCAGTGCTGATCGCAGGGGATATAACCGACTTTGGACCGGATGAACGCGCCCTTGAATTACTTGATATGTTCACAACGCCTGTTCTCGCAGTACCTGGAAACTGCGATAATATCTCGCTCCTGAAACTGCTGGATGAAAGAACGATCAGCCTTCATAATTCACACCATAATATGGGAGAACTCACATTTGTTGGGCTCGGGGGATCAAATCCCACGCCATTCAACACGCCTTTTGAGCTCTCAGAAAAAAGGATCGGCGAATATATAGGTACTCTATTGAGCAGACTGAACAGAAGCAGAATGATAATCTTATTATCACATGCCCCTCCGCGAAATACCATGGACAGGGTGCCGCGCGGGAATGTCGGGAGCGAGGCGCTGGCGCGTTTTCTGGGTAGATTTGACCTCATCGTCTGCGGGCATATCCATGAAGCTCGCGGCTCTGTCAGGGTAAATGGCACCCTGGTCGTAAACCCGGGTCAGGGATCAAAGGGACAGGGCGCCCTGATCACGATAGAAGATAGAATATCAGTGGATTTCATAGATGCATAATGATCAAGATCGCAATCTCAGGTAAAGGTGGGGTGGGAAAAACAACACTTGCAGGCACGCTCTCGCGGCTCCTTGCAAGAAAAGGGTATGATGTGCTTGCAATAGATGCGGATCCGAGCATGAACCTCGCCTCTGCTCTTGGAATCAGGAACCCTCCCAAACCGCTCACAGAGTTCAGGGAACTAATAGATGAAAGAGCTGGCGGTCCTGCAGGAGTCTTCAGGTTGAACCCGAAGGTGGATGATATTGTTGAGAAGTTCGGTGTTATCGGTCCTGATAATGTCAAGCTGCTTGTGCTCGGCACGGTGGAGCGGGGAGGAAGCGGATGCATGTGCCCTGCAAGCTCATTCTTAAAAGCGCTTCTTCGCCATGTGATCCTGAAGATGAACAGCGTTGTGATCCTGGACATGGAAGCAGGAGTGGAACACCTGGGGCGAGGAACCACAAAAGGGATCGATATAATGCTCATCGTAGTAGAGCCTGGTGCAAGGTCGATAGAGACCGCAGGGAGGATAGTAGAACTTGCGCAACAGATAGATATCAGGAGATTCGGTGCTATCATCAATAAAGCAGGAAAACAGGTAAAAGAGATAGAGGACAGGCTCAATGATCTTGGTATTGAGGTAGCGGGCGTGATACCATACGATGCTTCGCTGGTGCAGGCTGATATGGACAATACCTCGCCTGTCGATAAAGGCGGAGCCGCGATTGAAGCAATGGAGAAGATACTTGAGAAACTGCAGATCAGGAAGGAGTGAGAATGGACAGGATCACCTCTGGATGCAAATGTATCGACGACATGCTCGGCGGAGGCTTTGAAAAAGGGATAATCACCCAGCTCTATGGTGCATCCGGCACAGGAAAGACGAATATATGTATCCAGCTTGCAGTGGAAACCGTAAAGAGCGGGAAGAAGGTAATCTACATAGATACAGAAGGATTTTCAGCCGAGCGCTTCAAGCAGATCGCAGGAGAGGAGGCAAAAAAGATAGGTGGCAGCATAATCATATACGAACCTGCGAGCCTTGAACAGCAATACGCCAACATCGTCGATCTCGACAGGATAATGAGCGAGAAGATAGGTTTGATAGTTCTGGACTCAGCAGCGCTTTTCTACAGGCTCGGGCTCACAATGGAGGATTCAAACGAAGAGCATATGAAGCTTCGGCGGGAACTTGTGAACCAGATAGGTATCCTGCACGGCCTTGCCAGAAAATACGGGGTAGCAGTGGTGATCACGAACCAGGTTTACAGGGATGTCCCTTCAGGCGAGACGCATCCCATCGGAGGTACTGCACTGGAACATCTTTCAAAAACCATCATCATGCTTGAAAAAAAAGGGATATCAAGACGGAAGGCGACGCTCAAGAAGCACAGATCAAGAAGTGAAGATACAGGCTGTGAGTTCATGCTCACAGATAGGGGCGTTGAATGACCCTATCAATCCTGATCTTTGTTCACCTCACGAATAAGCCTTCTCAGCATGCTGGGCAACGTCTAAACCCACAGCTTCCTCTTCATCTCTAACACGCAGACCGATGGTCATGTCTATGACCTTTGAAATAATTAAGGTCACCACAAAAGCATATACAGAAGCCGCTCCGATTGCTATCAACTGTATTGAAATCTGACCTGAATTGCCGTCGATCAAACCCGAAGCTGCGGGATTTATTAAAGCTGTGGCGAATATACCCGCTGCGATCACACCCCATATTCCGCTTATGCCATGGCATGCCCAGACATCGAGAGATTCATCTATGTTTTGTCTCATACGAAAGAGCATTGCATAGTAGCTTAATACCGCTGCGACCGCACCTATTACTATGGCTGCGAGTGGTGTAACGAACCCGGACGCTGGAGTAACTGCTGCCAGTCCCACAACAGCGCCTGTAGCCATGCCAAGGGCGCTTGGTTTTTTGTAGTACCAGCTCAATAGTGTCCATGTCAGCGCAGCAGCACCTCCGGCTGTATTTGTTACAACAAATGCGTTTGCTGCGATTCCATTACTTGCGACTGCGCTGCCTGCATTAAATCCAAACCAGCCGAACCACAACAATGCAGCGCCCAGCATTGTTATAGGTATGCTGTGAGGCTCCATTGGATGTTTTCCAAACCCTTTGCGAGAACCGATCACCAGAGCAACTGCAAGCGCCGATATTCCAGCGCTTATGTGTACAACCACACCACCGGCGAAATCAAGTGTGCCCATGCTGCGCAGCCATCCTCCTGAGCCCCAGACCCAGTGTGCTATTGGGTCATAGACCAGGGTTGCCCAGAGTATGGAGAATAACAGGAAAGCGCTGAACTTTATTCGCTCAACGAATGCACCTGTAATCAGAACCACTGCGATTATGGCGAACATCGCCTGGAATATCATAAATGCCAGTGCTGGAATAGTAGCCGCATAATCGATATTTGGCTCCTGACCTACACCAATGAGTCCAGCCCAATCGAGGTTTCCTATTACACCACCAATATCGGGGCCAAAGGCAAGACTGTAGCCGAAAAGCACCCATTGTATGCTTATCAGAGCAAGTACGGCAAAGCTAAATATGATTGTTGAGAGAGCATTTTTCTTTCTCACCATACCTCCGTAGAACAGCCCCACTCCAGGGATCATGATCATCACCAGGGCGGCGCTGGCAAGAACCCATGCAGTGTCGGCTTTATCTATTTCAGGCGCTTTTGCTGCGTACACTGCATCTGTCAGTATTAAAAGCGGAATCGCCAGAAGCAAAATATACTTGAAGTATTGAAGAAATTTTTTGTTATCCATTTTTTGTCTCCTTCGTGGGCGTATCTTCAGATATCGATGTTGTCATTATCCTCCTCCAGTGAAAGTTTCTGGTCTCAACCTATCTTCTATCTGCTTGTTTACAATGTATTCCCGACTTGAGAGGAAACTCAAATTGAGGAAAAGATAAATTGAGACCTCTAGCAGGTTGCCGTTTATCTACTTAAATAGTTTTCGGTGAAGAAAAAATCAAGCTTTGTAAGAATTATTTCATTATTTGCCACCACTATTCCCGCTTCAGAGGACGGATATTAAAAAATCGGCGTCAAGAGCTGTCACAGCTTCAACCTCTTCAATCTGGTACCGGGGGTATGCTTTACCTCGAGTGCTGCTTTTTCGAGTTCAGCCAGCGCATCATAGGCTTCTTCTGAAATTGTAAGTGTTTTATGTGCCATACATTTAAGTGATTAATATCACTTTCCTCCACTCATGATTTTCCCCAGCCTGAGCAGGAAATCCTGGATTTTGTCCTTTGGCGACTTTGGTGGCTCATCAGGAGCAGGAGCAACTTTTTTCTGGCTCACGGAAGGTGAATCCAGAAGAAGGTACCAGGACAGAAGCTCTGAGTACACTGCAATACCTATGAGTCCAGACCAGACCATGAGCAGAATATGGATATTATAGATAGGGACATCCATGAAAGAGAACTGCTCCATTACAAGAAACTGAACAGCCTGCTCTGGCAGTAGATATACAGAACCTGCAGGGATGATGATCATCAATAACACAGAAACCACAGGCGAGATGTACACAAGGATGAGCAGAACCATCATCGTGTATAAGAAAAAAACCAGGAATGAAAGCTGATCCATTTTTTACCTCCGTATTCTGGTTATCGCATAAGCAATTGCTGCTGCGCTGATTATGATCCCCGCAGTCGCAAGAAATGAAAGTGTCATAAATATTATCATCTCATTCGGCAAAACATTTAAAGGTATTGTATCATCCTTTTCCTCATGAGAACCTTTATTATCAACAACATTCGACTGCGCCGTCCTCATGACCCCCCGAATATCACGATATGTTGCATCTGCAGCTGGAAGAGTAGATACCTCGCCCTGTAAAGAGTAGCTTATGGTCGTGCTTTCACCGCTTTCAAGTTTGCCAGACCACGCAGTATCACCTGAAACCCTGACGCCGTCGGGTATTTTGTCGGTAATCCTGACCTGCGCGGGTCTGTCCCCTGTATTGAGTGCGACGAGTTTGACCTGCGTCTGGCTGTCATTGAGAACTGCTGTCTTTGTCATATTCAGGTATGGCATATGCATTGTGATCTTCACCTTTCTCGATACTGCTGATCCGCCATCCCACTCTGCCCTGGCAGCAGGAAGAATATAAAGACCAGGTTTTTTCAGGGTGATGTTATACTCCAGAACCGTGGAATTCCCGGGTCCAAGTTCTATATTCCAGTCCAGTGCCTGTGAGTTCAGATCCTCGGGGATGGAATCAAGGATCCGAACGGATTTCTGTTCGCGTGCGAAATTATAGACATACAACTGCACAGGCACATTTTCATCATCCGTATCTGCCTGGACGCGTTTTATGATCGCAACCACCGGGGTGACCAGGATGTCTTTACTTGCCGTTACCGTATATGCACGGTTGTAGAAATCGCGCACCTCGATCTTTGCTGTGAGCGTAAGAGTAGAATTTTCAGGCAGCTTTGATATATTTGAATGGAAGGTCGTATCCTTCGCGCCTTCGGCAGTAAAAAGAGCTGGCTCGATCCGTGCCTGTTTGCTCGCTTCCAGTGTTATGCCAAGTACATTCTGGACAGCCTCGCCCGTAGCATTGACCGTCACATGGATCGTTTCATCAGGAAAATACTCATCCTTGTCTGTGATTATCTCGGCCTTCATCTGCGGCACTTTATTCGTGAAGAATTCAAGCTCCACAGCCCCTGTTCTGGATATATCTGTGACCACCAGCCTCAAAGTATCATAATCCCTGAATCCATCTTTTACGAATAACTCTTTTGCGCTCGTGCTTTTATTCGATATTATTAGATTCACGGAATCTGTTCCAACTGTATCTATCTCAACTGTATGATCTTCGATCGTGTAGCTCTCTCCCCAGGTCAATCTTGTTTTCGCGATCTGCTGCCAGACATCTCTATTTTCAAGTTTGCTGACAGAGACCCAGGAGTAATCTCCTTTGATCCCGAGCAGGGTTATCCCTGTGGAATCATATTTCTTAAAATCATTTATATAAAACTCGCCTGTCTCTATCAGAGTTCCCCCTCTCTGGATTGTCACTGACGCTTTTGAATCATCGAGAACCCTGGCTTTTATGATGTAGTCCTCAAATGAAAGGCTGGTGTTTGATTTCAAGAAGGCTGAAGATCGGACTGCCCACACATTATCTGCTGCACCTGCAGCAGCCAGAGGAAGAAAAAAGAATATTATAAAACATATTACAATTCTTATGTTCATTATACTTTAAATTGAATTCTATTAATTTAAACTTTTTCTCGCACATACAAATTATTATATTATTTAAAGAAAATAATTGTTTTACCTTAAAACTGAGAGAATTATATATACTTAAAGGAAATATATAATAATAAGGCACTGAAAAGCAAAAATAACATCGATTTAATATATATTTAGTAATAAATATTCGAAGGATATGAGCATGCTAGAAGACTTGTCAGGAAAGTTTGGAAAACTCAAGATGCCTGAGGGTTCTCTGATCAAAAAGATCGAGAGGATAAAGAAAAATACTGAGGGTTCTAATGGAAGAAGCTCGCCCACGTTGTTCCCTGATATTATAGAACAGCTGCGGAAGGCGCCAGAGGAGATTTCCAAAAAAATCGAGGAGATGGTTAATGCCAAGGCCGAACAGATCAAAGCCAATGGGGACGCGATAAAAAATATCGAAACCCAGGTCGCCAGGCTTGACCAGTATATGTCATCGGGAAAGAAAGGAACGGATGAGTATAAAGAGAGGCTGGATAAAATTGATGAAACAGTACTTGAACTCTTATCCCTGTACGAAGTGGTTTCAAGCACAGTCAACCCTTTTGTTGGCGATAAAGGAGGTCCTGTGGCAGAGAAGCTTTCTGAGATCGAGAGAAAGGTCGATGACCTTGACAGAAAAGCCCCTCAGGTGCCGCCCGGTCTTATGGAGGATTTTGAAGCCAAGTTCAAAGGTCTTGAAAATTATATAGAAGAGCTGAAAAAAACAGTCGAATCAAAGGCAGTGGACGAGAATGCACTGGTAGAAAAGGTGGCAGGAATGGTGGAAGAACACTTCAGACCCCAACCTGGACAGAGGACAGCAGGGGTACAGCCTGCAGCAGCAACCTCAACGCAAACAATGCAATACTCTTCACCCCAGCATCCAGCTTCCCGGAGTTCTGGATCTCAATATCCTGAACCTGAATATTCTGAACCTGTGGCTGGAGACGGAGCAGGGGTAAGACTGGTGCACCTGGATAACAGACCCGAGACTTCCATCGTTCTTTTGAACTGGATAGAATTCCTGATGGAAAAAGTGGGCAGGAATAACCTTTTCGATGTACTTGAGTATTATACCGATATCGGATGGATAAACGAAGAAGTAAGTGCAAAGATGATGGCTTATGCCAACGGGATAGACTATTATGTGGAAAAACCCACATGGAAGCTCCTGCCTGAAGATCACACAAAATCGCTGTTATTTATAGAACAGCTAAGGGGCGGGAAAGTGGACAAGAACCTGTTCTCAAGACTCGAACGGGATGTGGATAAGATCATACGCAGCAGCGAAGTTCTGACCCCTTAGATCACAGCATGGTGCTCATCGCAGCAAACGAAATCTCAGCCGAGACCGCAGAGAGCCATACCATGCCCACAAAATGGATATAGGAATTGAAATAGCTCCCTCCATCCACTGACCTGATCAGCAGGGCAGACATCAGTGAATGACCTACCATCATTACCATAAGTAAAAATGCCAGGAAATTGATGTCAATCATATTTCCAAGAGAAAGGATCGAGGTCATACCAGATGGTATTTCGCTTCCTTCGAATATGCCGATGAGCATCTTTACTATGGCGAGCGTGAGGAACATCGTGAAGGCTATTCCACCTGTCAGCCCGTACACTTCGCCCACAAGACTTGTCGCAAGCGTGTATCGCAGTTTCCTCAGGGATATGATGTGCATGAAGTTATCCCCGATTATTTCGCCGATGACTTCGGGTTTCCCTCCCTTGTCTATGCCTTCAGCAAATATATTGCCGAACCGTTCGATGAGATTGCTGCCAGCGCCAGCTGCGAAATAGTTCCAGGACATATATTTATTGATCCTGGTCACAAGACGTTTATACAGATCCTTGATATCAGGTGTCAGAGGTCCAAAATCGTGGTATGTCAGGTTTCGGAGGGAATCCCGGATAATGCCGCCGCGTGCGCCTGCAGTTGAGCCAAGTGCGCGTACGAATGCAGAGAAATTGTCGTCCTTCCTTTTTATCAGTTCTTCCTCCTTTCTTGCATAGTAACCTGTTATTGCGATCGGGGTGAGAGCTATTGCAATCTTGAAAGTAACAGGAAGTGCCTCTCCTATGAAGAACATTATAACTGATAGAATAGCTATGCTGATGATAGAAACAGGAAAAGACATACGTATCACTCTGTCCGCTTCTGTCTCGATGCGGAGCGTATGCCATATCTTATCCCTGGGAGCTTTGCTTTTCATGACGTTCACAAGAATCGCTTCAGTACCCAGGAACGCTGCGATAGAACCTGCCATGAGGCTAACAGGATCCATACCTGTGATTATTGGCATTATCAGAGACATGGATGTAAGGAATATGAGAGCTGTCATCATTGCAACAAATATCTCCTTTGTCATCTGGATCTCTGTGAGTGATTTCCTGTACATGGTATCAAAATCGTTCATGACCACCTTCTGCTCTGTCCAGACGAATTGATCGAAAGGCTCACCTGCCTCTGATGAGTGGGCAAGCCTGTCAAGAAAATCTGCGAATATGTCAGAAGGCGTTCTTTTAGAGATAAACCTGCATGCTTGTGCCAGACTGAAGTTCCAGTCGTTCATCAATGAATAGATCTTGCCCGTCTCTGTTGCAAGGTATGCATAGGCTCTGTGCGTTGAAAGCTGGTGAATGACTTCCTTTCTTGCCATGTTGGAAGTTGCGAGAACTCCCATATGGGTGATAAAATAGTGCATGTTCAGGTCTATCTGGCTTTTCTTGTTCTCCATCACTGTGATCGGATAAAAAATTATAAGCCCTATAAAGAGTACAGGCACAAGCAAAAGAACATACATGAAAATGCCTGATACAAGGTCAGGCACGAGCAGGAACATCGCGAGAGGAAAGAAGATCCCCATGAATAGAAGTGGCAGGGCGAATTTCATTATGTATTGCTGCTGTGTTATTCCCATACAGTCAAACGCTTTCTTAAACATGGTTCACCTACATTAAAAATGGCAGTCCGCCAACCCCGCTTCTCTCAAATGCCCAGATAACATCCCTGACCTTGTAATAGTCTGTTATGTTCTGCTCCACCATTTTTTCAAGGATCTTTGCCCTCAGTTCAAGTTCTTTATAGATCTTCTTCTTATCAGCATATCCGAGTTTCTGAGCCACGACATTCTCAAGAATGTAGCTGTTGTTAAGTCCCCGGAAATGATGTCTATCATTAATAGGATCCCACTGAAAAACCGCTCTTGTTATCACTCCTTTAGATTCTTCAAGATACCCCTCGATCTCTTCTAAAGACACGCATCGGCGAAGGAATACACCCTGCCTGTAAACAGCCTGCAGTATCATGACTATATGCAGGTTATCAATAAAGGTGACAGGGACCTTAATAGGGTCGCCTGTGATCCTCTGGATGAGCTTTTTTACTGATGAAGCATGAAAGGTCGCCATGACAGAGTTCCCTGCCTGCATTGCCTGGAACGCCACTGCACCTTCTACGCCCCTTATCTCACCAACGATCACATATGCAGGCCTTGAACGAAGTGCCAGCTTGAGCAGGGAGAACATGTCCACCTGCGTGTTCTTGGGTCCTGTCTCACGCGTGATCATCTGCTGCCACACTCCCTGCGGAGCCAGCACCTCTGCAGTGTCCTCCACGCTGTAGACCTTACCTTTTGAGTTGATAAAAGGAAGAATGGAATTAAGAGCCGTGGTTTTCCCGCTTGCTGTTTCACCGCTCACAAAGAGGTTCATGCCGTTCTCTGTACACAGCCACAGATATGCCCCGATCTCTGCGCTGATACTTCCCCATTTTATGAGCTGCGTGATGCTTGTGGGAATTGCATTGAACTTCCTGAGCGTGAACGAACTGCCGCGCCTGCTTACTTCACGGCTGTATATGATATTGATACGCGAACCATCGGGCAGCGCACCATCAGCTATGGGTCTGAAATCGCTGACCGGCCTTCCAATCCGCTCGCTCATGACCCTCATCCATTCATCAAGTTCCCCATCAGATGAAAAACGAAGGTTAGTCTCAAGCATGCCAAAGATCTTATGGACAACAAAAATGCTGTGCCTGCCTATGCTGTGAATATCTTCAAGATATGGATCCCGGATGACCGGTTCGATTACCGCATGCCCGACTATGTTCCAGTCAATGAAGCATTTGATCTTTTCAAATTGTTCTCTTGTTACTGCGATTTTTTCTTTATCGCGTGCGGCTCCATCTATGACCGTCACTTTATCTATGAGCTTGAAGAAATGTTCTCTGAGTTTTTCAGAGGTATCTGCTGCAGGTTCTTCTGGTGTCCTTTTCAGAATTATATCCAGTATCTGTCTGTATTTCTCCTGTTCTACCTGGTCCATGGATGGCTGGATCGCATAATATTTTATTTCAGTATACTCTGTCCCAAAGATATGGATAAACAGAGGGTCTCCTATCGGATATATGACATTAACGTTTTTCTTATCTATGTCCCTTGCGAGCTGGGGTACGAAATCCGGGATAACACCGCTTTTCTTGTTGAACTCTCGAACGTAAGCTCCAAGATGGGGATTGTTTTTTATCGCCTCTTCAAGCGTCATGGTACCTCAGACAGGGAAAGGGAGCCCCTCCAGCCCGTGCTCTCGATATGCTTTCACGATCTCGAACGTCTTTATGAAATCGAATACCTCGTGTTCAACCATGGCATTGAGAACCTTTGATCTGATCATCAGTTCATCGTAGATCTTCCGCTTATCCTTGTATCCCTGTCTTCCTGCGATCTTTTCTTCCAGGATGTAGCTATTATTCAATCCTCTGAACTCATGTTTATCCTCTGCAGAATTCCACTGGAAAACTGCCCTTGTCACAACGCCGCCTGCTTCCTCATAATACCCTTCCAGTTCTTCTATTGCTCCGACTCTCCTTATGAGGATTCCGTCCTTATACATGGCATGGAGCACAACACAGACATTCAGGTTATCAATGAAGGTGACAGGAACGTTTATCGGAGCGCCTATGAACCTCTGTATCATCCTCTTTACAGAAGACGCATGGAAAGTCGACATCACAGGGTGGCCTGTTTGCATTGCCTGGAATGCCACAGCTCCTTCAATGCCCCTGATTTCGCCCACTATTATGTAGTTGGGACGGGAGCGGAGGGCTGCTTTCAGGAGTGTGAACATATGCACCTGCGACTCTTCGGCTCCCTCCTCTTTTGTGGCAAGCTGTTGCCATACCTCATGCGGAGGCGTGACTTCGGTCGCATCCTCTGCACTGAATATCTTTGCTTTTGGATCTATGAAAATGAGTGTGGCGTTCATGGCTGCTGTCTTGCCGCTTGCGGTCTCGCCGCACAGGAATACGCTCATACCGTTTTCAAGGCAGAGCCAGAGATATGCAGCTTCCTGGGCACTCAATGTCCCGTATTTTATGAGCTGGGTTATGCTCAGCGGGGTTTTTGAGAATTTTCTGATAGTGAAAGAGCTGCCGCGCCTGCTGATATCATCGCTATAGGCGATGGCGATACGCGAGCCTCCGGGAAGTGTCCCCCCTGCTATTGGATTTGCATCTCCGATCGGTCTTCCTATGCGCTCGCTCATGGTTCGAAGCCAGTTATCAAGCGCCATTTTTGACTCAAATTCTATGTTTGTCCTGAGGTTCCCGAAGATCTTATGGACCACAGAGAGGGGGTTAATACCCACACAGTGGATATCCTCAAGATAAGGGTCTCGAATCATGGCTTCAACAGGGCCTGAGTCCAGCACGTCCCTCACTATGAGATACCTGAACTTCTCGTATTCTTCTTTTGTGAGCATGAAGGTCGAAGCCCCAAGATCCCTTTTCCCCACAGTTCCTGCTTTGGTTATCTCATCAATAATTGAGATGAAGGTTTTCTTCAGTTCCTCTTTCGAGACAGAGGTGGTGGTTTTAACTGCTTTCTCAAGAACCCTGTCAACAATGACATTGTATAGCCCTATTTCCTCAGGCTTGAGTTTCGGTTCGATGGCAATATATTCAATGTCTTTTTGAGGCTCGCCGTATATGTGTATAAATACTGGATCTCCGACAGGGTATATCATGTTTGGCGTTTTTTCAAGCGCCATCTCCCTTGAAAGCTGGGAAACAAACAGCGGTGGATGGCTGTGGTTTTTCTGAAAGTTATCGAGATATTCTGCCAGATGGTTGTTCCGTTTTAATGCATCATCGAATTCGCCGCTCATTTTCATCACGCCACAGATGCGATCTCAACCACCAGACCAACGTTGGGCTCGATCCTGAACCCGATCATGCTCTCTACAGAAGCTGATGCCCCGGTGAATTTGTTCACGATTATAGTCCTCTTGATATTGCTGCCGAGAGTGCTTATTTTCAGGGTTAGATTTATGTCGCTTGCGCCCATGAATTCCGAGTGTATATGCGGCTCAAGCTCGGATGGATCAATGGAGAGTATGAGGGTTTTGTTGATCCCGGTGAGTCTTTTGAAAAAAGATATCAGCTCAAGGCTTTTCTCCACATTGGCGCTGTGTTTGATCAGAGAAGAAATGGTGTCTATGATGATCACGTCGTTACTGAAGAGCGCTTCGCTGCTTCGCAGGCGTTCGATAAAATCAAGCCTGGGGATCGTGGGATCCATAAGGGAAAGCACAGGGATGTAGAGCAGCTTTTTCTTAAGCAGGAAGCTGGATATTTTATAATTAAGCGAATACATCTGGTTGATAAAACCCTTGGTCGTCAGCTGGGTTGAAATATATGTCACTGCTGATCCATTCTCCATCAACCCGTACGCAAGACGCTGGCATACGGTACTTTTTCCGCTTCCTGAGCCGCCTTCAATGACAACAATTGAGCCTGGAGGAAAGCCTCCTCCCATTTTCCTGCAGAATTCATCGCGCGCCAGATCAAAAGAACGTATTCCTGTGGTCATATCAGATCTTGAAAGGCAAGGTGTCAAATACGCCGTTTCCAGCCACGACGCGGACAGTATGTGGTTCGCTTGAAGAAAGAGCCGGGTTTAAGGCTGTTGAGTAGTTAAGCCTCAGCACATTCGTAGGATACCAGAAAGAGCCACCTTCCATGATGGTATATGTGAGGTTCATGGTATACCTTCCATCCACGAACATGTTGACAGTGGATGGGTCAAGAGTGGACTTTCCCGTGTTTTTCACAAAGAAACTGTAGTTGTTAGATACTAAGAGTATTTTTTCCGGATCATTGATTATTGTGATATCTGTCCTCAACTGATCTGCCAGGGTCCTGCTATTCATTCCATAGGATGCTGTGATGCTCTGAACATTGGTGGTTACCACCCCAATGACGCCCACCGCTATCACAATCGCACCTATGAAGAATATCAGATGTGTTATTCCTTCGCCTGGCATAATTTTATTCCTTTATGGTTTGGTAATATTACATTTCGTTGTTCCGCCACCTGGGGTTGTTACGCATGTATTGGATGGCGGTCCTTGATTTCCATGAATATCTGTAGCTGATACCCAGACATATACTGAACTATTTCCAGGACCACCTGCACAATTTCCTCCCCCAGGTTTCCTGAAAGCGTTTTCTGCAACAAAATTTGTATTTGGACCTGTTGTCAAACCAATTCGAGCGTAATTCTTATCTATTATATCTGTCGCATCATCTGTAAAATAAATTGTGTAATGACTTAATGGCCATATTTCTGCAAATGAAGGCGACCAGGATAAAGTCAAGTTATAATAACAATTATCTGTTTTACTGACATCCAGGCTATATGATGATTCATTTATTATTGGAGCTGTTGGGGTGATTATTTTGATACCATTCTCAGAAGTAACAATAAGAGAAAGTGATTTCATTGGTTTTGATGCCGGCGTCGCTATTAAATCTTTTGAATATGTACTCGAGTTCTCAAGTGGAGTACTAACATTATTTGAGGTTGAGTTTATCCACACCCATGACCTGTTCAATAATATTGAGTACTTTCTTGGATCTAAGACAATGCTGCCGTTGTTTTTTATGGTCAGATGAAGATTTAGTGTAATGGGCAAACCTGCGGCATCTGGATATGTATATATTGCAGTCCCATTGATTTTTGTCGCCACCACCGCAAAATCGGTCTGCGCCTTTCCCGCTTCCCTCTCTGCATAATCATTCTCAGCCTTCAGCGGCGCAACCTGGCTGTCCTTGGCGATCCCGTAAGATGAGACTGTGATCACTACCACGGACATCAACAGCAGAACCGCGAACATGATCAAAGCATATCCCATTTTATCACCTACGGCACGAGTATATAATCCGAGATCCCGTTCTCAGTTGTGATTTTTATTCGGTCTCCTGAAGCATAGGTCACAGGATAGATCGAGATATTCCTGCCGGTCTTTGAGACCCAGGTGTTTATTCCGGATACACTGTAGTTATACAGTATCCCCCTGACAAAGACGTGCATTGCGCTAACATTCAGCGTGGTCCTGCCAGTGTTATTGATGGTAAGGTTCAGGCGCTGAGAACTGTTTGTGATGTTCGTGATCGTGATATCTGTCTGCATCTTGCCTTTCTTTATAGAGTCCTGATCATACTGTGCTTTTTTAACAAGGTTCATATAATAATCAAAGGACGAGTAAGTGGTAACAGCTACAACCAGAAAGCCGACAAAGAACAGTGCAACTACAACCGAGGTTTCTGCGCTCATAATTCAAAGCCTTATTCATCATTATTATACTTATAATAAGTCATACTCTGGCTTAAAGGTTGCGATAAAATAAAAAAAAATTCGATATACCTCATGGGTATATCGAAACGCTTGTTCCGTTGGGGATTGCAGGAAGCACCAGTGGCAGGTTATATGTCGCTCCTTTTTCCGGAGTCAGAGCAATTGTCATGGGCTTCTTCTGTGCGAGGGTTAAACCTGATGGAACAGTGATATCAAGCCTTGCTAATGCGCCCGCCTGCAGTGTTGGGCTCAGTAAATAACTCGTCCCTGTGGCTCCTGATGCCAGAGTACCAGCATCCGACCTCAAAGCATACACACTGAAGACATTTCCTGTAGGATTTGTTAAATTGCTGTAATTGAAATTTTGTGATTGCACTTTCACCAGAACTTTGCCCAGGTCTACGTCAGTACCGCCTGCTGCAAGTCTTATTGTTATGTTGAGGGCGGTTAATGAGCCACCGCCTGTGGTCGGAACGCCTTCTACAGCCTCGACCACAATATTTTCTGCAACAGCCGCTGCAGCTTCTTTCGTAGTTGTTGTACTCTTGGACTGCATCACACCTGATGTCTGGATCAGCACAGCAGCCGCGACAGCAGCCACAAGCACCATTGCGATGAATATGATCAGCGTGCCTACGCCTGCCTGTGCAATTTCGTTCTTTGTTATTGCTTTCATATGGTTTCCTCCATTGCTTTATGATACTTATTATCATTATCATATAAATAGTTAATGGTTGTAAATTCTTAACAGCAAACAAAATAAGATAGAAATAATTTTTAAAATACAGAGCCTGGAACCACGTATCCTGATGACGTATCAGGCAGGGATCCGCTCTATGATATGTTCGACCGATCTGATCTTCTTATAATAGGCAGAGGTGGACATGATGAAATCCGCAGCCAGTAAACCTTTATGTGTGATCTTATATCCACCATGACCCACTTTTATCGCAAGCCCTTCGAGCTGAAAAACGGTTTTCAGCTTGCTCCCTATGCTGCCTCGATCCGCGATTTTATCGGTGTAATCCCTGATCTCAGAAAAGCGGGTCACTTCGTCTTCTCCATTTTTAGCCAGAACGAGCAGGATAAGCCGGTACTGGAGATCCCCTGGCCCTGTGGTTATTCCCATGGATTGATAGAAATCTGCCACTTCCTTTTCAAATTCGACATCAACATCCATGATTGCTCCTCACTCGCTTTCATTCTCAAAGTCCTCAAGCTCGGTCTGGGCTATTCCAAGTCTATCCTCTATCCCATTAAGCTTTTTGTCAAAAGACATGGGAGTGAAATATACAAAGAAGCCCAGAATGACACCTATGAATATGAACAATCTCGAAGCCATCTGGGTATGGCCAGAAGGGGCGATATTATCAAGCAGCAGAAAATCAAAGATCATGGAGATGGCTACAAGCGAAAATGTTATCCTGTACTGAAGACGCCTCGGGACGCGCTGGAGCAGTATCAGGAGCAGCAAACCCAGGATCATGCTCGTTGGCACGATGAACAATCCTGAGAGATAGACATTTATTGCTATATCACTATTTATTTCATACGTCGATCCCCAGTATCCTGTGGATGGACCCACGACGCCGAACCCGAACAGCGCCACAAGATAGATCCCTCCAAAGATAAGGAAAACAGTAGATACCCCGAAACTGACCCTGGAATCCCCGATAATGACATATATTATGAAGTATACGAGAGGCACAGTGGCAAATGCAAAAGGGATCGAGCCGAGATAAAAAAGGAATGTCTCAAGTTCAGTGAATTCACCATAAGCAGCAAGCGTCCGAAAACCTGCCAGTAAAAAGAAGACTCCAATCAGAGTCCAGAAAACAATGAGAGCGTTCAGCGTAGGAAGGCTTACATCTTTCTGGGTATTTTTGCTCTGGTGCAGGCTCAAAGCAAAACCAAACGTGGCAAGCACAATCGCAAAACAGACAACAGCGTTCAGCAAAAGTCCAGCACTCATTTGCTCATCCTCAAATTGATTTTTGCCCTCATGCCTTTAAATTCCTTCGTAAAGAACTTATTATATTTTTATATTACTGATAAGTATTTATAGTTTATCAAGAAAATAGACTTTGAGTTCGGAGCACTTACCTGAGGTTCCTTATCAAAAGGGTTATAAGACCTGACCACATAAAAAATCTTTCAATTACCACGAGGAATTATATGAATGAAAAGATCGGAATACTGACACTCGGGCACGGAAGCAAGCATCCGCACAATAAAGAAGTGGTCACAGGAGTTGCAGAGCTTATCGCAAAGAAAAACAAGAATGTGGTGGTCAGAACAGGTTTCATGAATATGAACAACCCCACTATGAAAGAAGGGCTTGAGGGCTTCAGAGGAACCGGGGTCAACACAATCGTTGCTGTCCCTATTTTCCTTGCGCATGGAGTTCATACGATGGAGGATATACCCCAGATCCTGGGCATCAGCAGGGAATCCAGAAAAACCACAATAAAGCTTGATGGAAGGAATGTAACACTTGTTTATTCCGAGCCTCTGGGTATGGACGAGCTGATCGCTGAACTGGCATACAAGCGTGCAAAAGAAGCTCTCGATAAAATCGATGCTTGAAAAGAAAAAAGTGGCAGTACTTGATCTGACCCACGGCGGCACCGGGATCGCCCTGAGATTGAGGAGGCTTTGCGGTTCTGTGACCGGGGTAGATGTTTATGATACACTGAGCCAGGAAAAACAGGCAGATCTTGAAAACGAAGGTATCTCTGTATCCAGGCATGCTTTGAATGCCGGGGATTTTGATGTTCTTGTCGCTCCAGTGCATCTTGATCCCGGTTATCCAATGCTTCTGGATGCCGCAAAGATCAAGTTACCTGTTCTATCGCACCATGATGCAGTAAGGGAGATTTTATCGGGATATGACCTGAAGGATAAAACCATTATCGAGATCACAGGAACGAAAGCAAAAACAAGCACATGCATCCTGCTGGCAGAGATTCTATCAAGGGAGAAAAATGTGATTTCACATACGAGCCGGGGTGTTGAGGACTGGAGCAATAATAAGATTATCAGAAAAGGGTTGAGTATAACCCCGGCAAGCGTTCTTGAGGCGCTGGACTCTGCGATTGAAGCAGGGATCGACTATCAGGTGTTGATCTCCGAAATATCGCTTGGAGGCACTGGCAGTGCAGATGTCGGCGTGATAACCACGATATCCAGCGATTATATGATCGCAAACAACACAAAGCTTGCAAGCGAGGCAAAGCGCCAGATGATAATCAATGCAAAGCCAGGAAGTACGCTTGTGATCAACCACGATGCCCTCAGGTTTTTCGGAGCATGCAGGAGAGATGTGAATATTATTTCGTTCTCAGACGATATTAACGCCTCATGCAATGTCTATTACGAGGATATAAGCAGCAAAGGAGGAGTGATCGCTTATTATCTTGGGAGGAAAAAAGGCAGGATTACCATAACAGAAAACCAGGATTACGACATCGCAGCCTATAAGACAGCGTTCGTATGCGCCACAGCCGTATCTCTGGCGATGGACATTGATGCTGATACAATCGAGCGCTCAATCCGCGAATTCAGGGGGGCTGAAGGGCGTATGAGAAAAAAATATCTTGAAGGAAGGATACTAATAGACAACTCAAACTCAGGTATGGATATCAGGTCTGCTGAGAATGCGCTTTTGTTTTCAAAAGCACAGGGAGGACGGATCGTCATGGTGCTCGGAGAAGAGGCAAAAGAGGTATGCGAGGGACTGGATCCCTCGGGTGTTGCAAAGTTCATTGATAGTCACCTGATTGATCTCGGAGCATTGATCCTCGTGGGCGAGAGGATGAAGCCACTTGTTAAGGATAATATCAATAAGATCCATCATGCTGTCGATCTATCCAGAGGTATCGAGCTTGCAAAACGGTTAACCCACGAAAATGAGATCATTCTTTCCTGCGTAAAGTGCTTCAGATAACATGGTAAAACTTCAACGACCGATCAGACATGCGAAGATAACGAACGACATGACCGTGGCCGAGCTTATGGATTCTTTCTCAGGCTGCGCATTCGGAGCAGGTCGCCTCAGCGAAGCTGTGGAGATATACAGGGAAATGATCTGCGATGAGGAATGCACGAAATTCTTCGGGCTTGCAGGCGCGATGGTGCCTGCAGGCATGAGACAGATCGTGCGCGATATGATAAGAAACAGGGAGATAGATATCCTGGTCACAACAGGGGCTAACCTTGTGCATGATATCATCGAATCGATGGGTCTCTACCATTATAAAGGTACGGATGCTGCGGATGACGTGGAGCTGAAATTCAATGCCATCAACCGCATCTATGATGTGTTCCTTCCAGAAGAGCATTTTGCGAAACTTGAGGAGAAGCTCCAGCCGCTGTTCAGCGAACTTCCAGATAAGCTCTCGATAGCTGAACTTCTCACGCATATCGGTGAAAAAATAGATGATGAAAACTCAATACTGAAAAGCGCCTGTGATATGGGCATCCCTGTGTACTGTCCTGCGATCCAGGATTCAATAATCGGGCTTCAGGCATGGTTATATAAGCAGACAAAGCCGCTCAATGTTGATGCTTTTGAAGACATGAGAGGTCTGATAGATCGGTGCTACGAAGCCACGCGCACCGGCGTACTGATCGTGGGCGGGGGCGTGCCAAAGAACTTTATCCTCCAATCCATGCTCGTGACTCCAAAGTCCTTTGATTATGCGATCCAGCTCACCATGGACAGACCTGAGACTGGAGGACTTTCCGGAGCGACCCTTGATGAGGCTCGCTCATGGGGGAAGGTCGGGGAGAATGCGCGTGCTGTGACCGTGTATTCGGATGCCACGATAACGCTGCCCATGATCGTGGCTGCAAAAAACAGGAGGGATCTTTATTAGGAAAAAGACCCGGCTCATCCTGGCTCTTGATGTCACGGATGAGAAAAAAGCTCTATTGATATCGGAAAAAGTTGCAGATTGCGTTGATGCTATCAAAGTAGGCTACCCTCTTGTGCTCGGAGCTGGACCTGGCATGATCAGTGCAATCTCTGACATCGCGCCTGTGATAGCCGATTTCAAGGTGGCTGACATACCGAACACCAGCAGGCTGATATGCAGCCAGTCTTTTGAGGCAGGCGCCAGCGCTATCATAGTGCATGGGTTCACAGGGCGGGATAGCCTTCTGGAATGCGTGAAAACCGGAAAGGAATATGGTCGTGATATTTTCGCCGTGACCGAGATGAGCCATCCTGGAGCGGTTGATTTCCTGCAGCCGGCAGCAGAGTCACTTGCCAGACTTGCAGTGGAATGCGGTGCTTCCGGAGTTGTCGCTCCTGCCACGCGCCCTGAAAGGGTGAAAGAGATAAGACGAATCGTGGGCGGGATGACCATTATCTCGCCAGGTGTTGGAGCGCAGGGAGGAAGAGCCAGCGATGCGATCAGCGCGGGAGCTGATTATGTTATAGTTGGGCGGAGCATTTATACATCTGATGCTCCTGAGATCGAGGCTGAAAAAATAGTCCGGGAGATTGAAAAGTGCCGATGATGATAAAATTCTCTGAAGAATGATGAACCCTATGAGTACTGAGGCACTTTAATCCGGGAAAAACCTGAAAAGCAGAATGGGGCTGCACTGGATAGGGTTCGAAGCCGGCTGAGGCGTGATGCGATCAAACCTTGCGCTATTTAGCTAATAAATAGATCCAATGTCAATGGCGATCAGTATTGACCAAACTTCCCTTTTTGTATCAGATTCTTTTAATGCAATCACATCAATATTTTCGACGCTCATATTTATTTCTTAACTCCTTAAGAGAATCATGAACTCCAATTTTTTTAGCCATCTTCTCAAGATAATCAATGTCCAGAACATCATATTGCCTCACCAATATCCCGAGTGCATCCTTAATATCTTGTTCTCTCGCAAATACGAGCTTGTTTATGATCGTATCCTCAGGTGAAGCTATCCATATGGCAATATCATTGAGGTCGACCTGCCTCTTATTTCTGAGAGCCCTTTCATCCATTTCAGTATAAACTCCCTTGATATCAAGGCGAAACATTGTTTCTTTATCTTCAACAGTGCAATGTGATTCTTCTTTTAATGCAGTGCGCATATCATACTCGTCTGCATGGAAACCGTTTTCCTGCAAGAATTTTACCAGCACAGGTATATTCTCATCCTCAAGCCGGATAACATAATCAATATCCATAGTCGTTCTTGGATTTCCATAAAAAAGAACTGCAAATCCACCCACGATAACATAATCTATATCAGTCTTATTCAGGAAATCACATACAAGATTTAAAATCTGTTCAATAGCTCTCATAACGCACCCTTATTTACGTGCAGGGCAAAATCGATAAGGTTCATGCCCTGTCGAAGTGTATCTACCCCTGAAAATCTCCTTGCTCTTATTGCTTCCAGGATCAGTTCTTTTTCAGATGTTTCTTCTGTTTTTCTTCTGATTTCTTTCAAATTCATTGAATGCTTCATATGCTCAATCATAAGTTATTGGGTTTTTATTATTTTCACGACGATTGAACTAATAAACCTGTATCATTACCCTTCTATATATAAGCAAGATTGGAAATATGTGAAGCTTCCAGTCAGAAACACCTCATAAGTACCGAGGCACTTTAATCCGGAAAAACCTGAAAAGCAGAACGGTATAGGAGCTGCATTGGATAGTGTTCGAAGCCAGCTGAGGTGTAATGCGATCAAAACAGGATCAAAATAGCCCTTTTAAAGAAGAAGATCTACGCGCAAGCGCAGGAAGCCTGTCTCGCCAGAGGAGAGAAAGATCCTGGATAAGATAAAGCAGATCCAAGAACTGCAAAAAAGCACGAATCTGAGAAAAAAGTTGAGAAGTAAAGCGAGGTGTAACCAACCTTACGAGTGAGACATGAGTTCTAATCTGAGAAATATATTGGACTTCATTTTGAGGATTTGTGCAACACAGCATTTCAATCACTATCTCAATGCAGCGATATAGGAGAATATATGTATATTAGATTAAGAACTGATAGGATGGAATAATATCATGGAGTGATGTCATGGCTATAATTAGAGTTGGAGAATTGATATCTGGAAGGTTAATTTATATCGACTCCGAAGATAATGTTATAAAAGCAGCAATTCTCATGAGGGAAAATAATATATCCTCTCTTCTGGTGAAACATAAAGGTGACTTCGTTAGTATAGTAACCGAAAAGGATATAATCAACAAAGTTGTGGCGGAGGAACTCTACCCGGGAGACATTAAAGTTAGTGAAATCATGAGCAAAGACCTGTTTACCGTCTCAAAAAATGAAAGCATAGAAGAAGCTGCAAAGTTAATGAGAAAAAAGGGTGTCAGAAGACTTGTAGTCCTTGAAGATGAGAGAATTGTTGGCATAAT
>JAPZAV010000074.1 GCA_027460465.1 Candidatus Methanoperedens sp.
TACCGCCTCATGCATGCACCGCCTTTCGCATTCAGCCATGCCAGGGTCTTTCTCCTCATAGACCATCTCCAATTTTTTGGTTGTGTCTAATCTTCGGCTAGAATTCTCCTCTGACTGAACTTATCTTGACCTCTGCCATAATAAACATTAGGTTTTCTGACTTCATGATTTTATTTTTGAATTCCTCATAATTTTTTTCAGAGCAATATCTTACGAGAATGATATTGATGATAGTTTCCAGACCCCTGGTAGTCCATCTCATCCACTTGTGTTTGGTTCTTTTTGATATTTCCCCCATCAATCGCTCGATGATATTTGAATTCCAAGGGACCCATCTACCTGTCACTGCAAATCTGGCAAAAACCACCATGCTGTTAGAGTAATCTTTGATGAATTTTGCTGTTTTACGACATCCCAGCTTCCATAACTCTTTTGACATCTTCTTTAACTCAGCCACTGTTTGATCAATCCTGTTTTTCAAAGCCTCAGTATTTTTATCTTGAAAATGTTTCTCAACAGAGTTTTTCAGGGAGTATAGAGCACTTTGAAGTTTACCGACAACGGTATTTCGGTCTTCAAGCGACATGATCCGATCTTCCCAGAGTTTATATCCTGTGATACTTGCGGCATGTACAAGATCCAACTGGTATAGTCTTTCATCGGTGGTCATAGCATATCTCATTTCTTTTTCTCCATCCCCAACAAAGATAGTTTCGTTATCGAATGCTTTTATTCTTCGAAGTCCTTTTGCCATGTCGTTCCATGAATCATTAACTTTGACTCCAAGAATGACTTTCTCATTATTTTCGACACCAAGAATCACATTGATATCATTTTTATCCATCCCTTTTTCCTGGCTGTGGGTTTTAGTCCCATCAGATAAAACGGTTTTGATACCTTTATTTTCTATTTTTCCAGTGTTGAATTCTTGTATTTTAGCTCCGTATTCTATTACACGCTGGTTTACAGTACAGGGTGACGGGAAATCTTTTGTTATGAATTTCCCTTCTTTCACGGTATCTCTATATGTCATTTTAGTGGCAAGCTCAACACAAATCATTGAAATATCTTCTTGATAGACCCTCTTCCCTCCCAATTCTATGATGTTTTTAACAGGTTTGAAGGTTCCATTTGTTTCTTTATCTTTTATCTTGTGCAGTTTTATATTTAACTTTCCAACTGCCGTTACTGGATTTCTGTTGGATGTCCCAGCTCGCTGATATCGTTGCTCACCATTACACCGGCTGTATTTGGTTCCGCAATGTCTCTCAACTTCTTTTTCATCAATGGTTTGAATGATTTGTTCTGCTATTTTGGGTTCAATCCCAAGATCTTTGATCGCTGTTGCGATATTTCCCACAGTAACTCTTTTATCTTCTGGAATTCCTATCTTAACGTGAAGGATAACTTCGACCTCATGCAAGGATTTTACCTCCTTTATTCTCAAATCAGAGGTAATCTCCTTCATGAGATAATTTGAATTTTAGCCGATGTTTTTACACCACCAAAATATCAGATCGTCCTTTTTACATTCCTTCTTTGAATCTGTTGTAAAAAGCGTACATGCAGGATGGATTAACCCAAACTCGGTAGGGCCATTCAGTAATGGCATTCCATTGCCTTCGGAGTTATAGTTTTCTCCTTTGGGTGATGTTCCCATCGTAATCGTGGCGATTTTGCCAAGAACAACTTCAGGGATTTGTCTCACTCTACTCCCTCCAGCAGCTTCGCAATCTGTCGCGCCTCTGGAGGGTGCATACACGTATGCCCCCACAGGGCATACGTGTTGTGTGGGAGTCGAGAACCGTTAGGTTTCGGCGTGATAAACGCAGATACGCTTGCGCCAGATGCCTTTTTCAGAGAATAGCAAACGTGATGGAACACGGATTGCGCGGAGTACACGTCCACGTATGCCAGCGCACTGGCATACGTGTGCACGCAATCGACTGGCGTGACAGTCGACGCGGATGCGCGCAGATCCGTGAAAATCTGTTGAATCTGTGTCATCCGTGTTCTGCATCGCAGCATGGTAATCCAATTTTTAAATGGTGACATTACTTCTCGCTGAGAGCTTTTGATAAAAAATACAAACCCACAAGGATCAGCCCAAGCTTGATTAATTCATCCATTGAACCATCCTTAGCCGAGGGATTTTCTTTTGTGACTAGATAGCGCAGTTCGGATTCTTCCTCTCTGTTTAGATAGCTCAATCTGGATTTACCCAGCAGGTACTCCATTCTTTCAGCTTCTTGATGCGTCAGATTCATTTGGTCGCTTCCTTGAAGGCTTTTTCAGATACGGTTGACCCTACCTGGTACAGCAGCTTCTTGAGTGGTTCGATTGGTTCACCGGCTAAACGAGGAACAGCAAGCGTATCCATCAAGCCATTAAGGACATCCTCTCCAAATTCTGTAAGGTCATAAAAAGAATGGCTATCCATGCCTTCTTTTTTAGCAAATTCATTTTTAATAAGTGCACCCTTCTCCAGTATTTTCAAATGATGGGATAGAATGCTGCTGTCTTTACGGGGTATTTCTAATTCAGCCATTATTTGAGAGAAAGACAATTCACCATGCTTTAAAAGCACAAAAAAAACAGCCAGTCTAAGATCATCATTTAAAGCCTCTATCGCTCGCCTGAGCTCCCAAGGCATTTCTTTTGCATACTCTTCAATTTTTTTGTTTGATGATATTCCCATGGCATCCTCTCTAAGGATGAGTATATTTTAGTTTACTTGAGTATATTTATTTCTACTAATCTAAAAGCTTATCTATCGAAGCTTCTTAAAAAGGGAATGTGATCTTGACCATGAACCGCGAGGTTCATCTTGCACAGGCGCACGGTCTCTGCTGTCTTTTCCTGACCGTAGACGCTGATCTCAGCACTGGGATTTTTCTTGTGGTTTTCCACGAAACGCGCGCTCTGGACGAACATACCGCCAGAGCCGCACGCAGGATCAAAGATGCGCCCGTGATAGGGCTCGATCACCTCGACTATGAGTTTAACAATGGAAGTGGGTGTAAAGAACTCGCCTCCTTTCTGACCCTCGCTCATGGCGAACTTGCCCAGGAAATACTCGTAGATCTTGCCAAAGGCATCTCCTTCGATGTCCATCGGCACAGAGTTGAATGTCTTTAATAACTCAACAAGAGTGCTGTTATCGAGGTGGTTGTAAGTCCTGGGCAGGATATCCTTGAGCTCTTCGTTCTCAGCCTCGATTGCGCGCATCGCCTCGTTGATGGCTTTTCCGATGTCGGCGCCCTCAGGAAGGTTGAGAAGCTTTGAGAATCTTAAGGCTTCAGGCAGGTACAGGACACCTCGCGCCTGGTAATCCGTCTTGCCCACAGGGCGCCTGCCTGTGCTTTTGCCTGCCAGTTCTTTCCGGGCTATGGTAAACTTGTGATCAGCATAGCGCAAGAAGATCAGTCCGAGAACCGGGACAGAGTATTCGGAGGATTTCAGTTTGGAATTAG
>JAPZAV010000075.1 GCA_027460465.1 Candidatus Methanoperedens sp.
GTTCTTGATGATTATTTGGATATATTCGAAACTTGTAGGCTCTTTTCATTTCGCTCAACATCGATTTCTTTTATCACCTTATATCTCTGATGCAAGCGCAGTGAAAGTATTGTTGATATTGCAAGGGGTAAAATTCATCCCAACCCTGAAGGGATTTGAGTTTTCTTTTACCCCTTGACCCCAAAATCATAAATCAAAAAATTAATTGATAACGCAAGATATTTATAGGAAGAAAAGAAAAAAGAAAAGGCTAATAGGGGGAATTAAATGGAATGGTATTTCAAAATTATAAGTTCCATTAATTCTTTTTATGGCGCATAGAAAATTTAGAAAATAAATGGGGTGAAATAAATATGGATATAAAAAACCAGCCTGAAAAAATTCCAGAGAGGAAACTCCCGGAGTTTAAGATAACCAAAGAACAGATCCAGGAAATGAAAACAACTTCAGCTATTCTGAACATGCTTGCAGACAATCCCGACCTGACAAAACGCATCGCAGAGGCCTTTGTGAAAGCTTCAAGTGTAAAAATGGAAAATAGAGTATATGCCAGGTTAAAGTTAAAAGAGCATGTCACCAAGATTGTTGCGGAAAAAATGAAAGATATCTCACCCGATCAAGTTGAGAGATACTATCCGATCTGGTCAAACATAATAATCCGGGTTAATATGCCGCATATATTCACTAATATCTGGGCTGACCCAGGACCTGTGTTTGGAAGAGGATTCGAGTAAACATCACGAACACATATGGACCATGAAAACGACTACGACTCACCTGCAGTCGCAACAATTTTCCCCTTGAGGTCCAGTCATGTTGAGGATGTCTTCACAGATCTTGTCAATAAAATCGGCACAGCACTCAAAGAAAAGAACTTGATAACAGACGAAGTGAGGGTAAAGGAAGAGAAGGAATCCCTAATAATAAATTTAGAGGATTACGCAAAAAAGTATCCGGTGAGAAAGCATTATAGACACTGGGTTGATGGAGGTGAACAGATCGCTGGCATACATCCGGATACATACCTTCCATTTTTCATCAACTTCTCTGGCTCCATAATCTGCAGGCTCTGCGATAGCCAGTTGAACGTTGAACAGATCGCAGAAAAACTGCAGGAAATGTGGATTTTTTTGCCAGAAGAGGAACTTATGAATGATATAATGGCATTTTTGCTTTTGCTTGAAGAACTTGACCTTGTGGAATTCAGAGAGTGATCAAGTTGAGAGTATTACTTATCAATCCCTCATACTGGACTGGCGGTAGAATACCTCTGGGCTTCATAAAGGTATCAAGCATACCGCTCGGGCTGGGCTATATAGGAGCGATGCTGGAATCAAATGGTATTTCTACAAAAATTCTGGACCTGGATAAACTGGATAATCAGACTGAGATTCTGGAAAGAAATCTCAATGAATTCAGCCCAGACATAGTAGGAATAACATCATTCACAAGTAATTACCATAATGCTGTCAGGGTCGCCAGAGCTGTTAAGTTGCAAAGACCAGAAGCACTCGTAGTGATGGGCGGGGTGCATGCGACCTTCATGTTCAGGGAGATCCTGGAAGAAGTTCCCGAGATCGATGTCATTGTAAGATATGAAGGCGAATATACAATGAGTGAGCTCGCCAATGCGTTAGAATCGAAGAGACCACTCAATGAGGTAAATGGAATAGTCTATCGAGGTAATGGCAGGCTGATTTCTACACCTCTTAGAGCCAGGATCGAAAATCTCGATGAGGTGCCTTTTCCCGCTCATCATCTAATGGAGCCATCTGTTAAGGATTATATAGGCAACCATGATGTCAGGTCTCTTCCGATCTTAACAACCAGAGGCTGCCCTTTTGAATGCATCTTCTGCTCCACAGCAGCATTGCACGGGCATCTGTACCGTACCAGGACAAATTCAAACGTAGTTGATGAACTGGAATATTTAAAAGATAAATACGATATAAATAATGTTTCATTCGTGGATGACAACTTTACCATGCAAAAAAATCGAGTGTTCGATCTTTGCAATGAGATGAAGAAAAGGAATCTATCACTTAAATGGGGCTGCAGTACAAGAGTCGACCTTTTATCAGAAGAACTTTTGAAAACCATGAAAGATGCCGGATGCACCGATATTTTTTTTGGGATCGAATCTGCATCACAGAAAGTCCTCGATACAATAAGAAAAGGATTTCGAATAGAAGAAGCCAGAGAAGTTGTCAGGCTGGCAGAGAAACTTGGATTGAAAACACACTGCTCGTTTATTATCGGGCTTCCTGAAGAAACGGCTGACTCCCTGAACAGTATGATCGAATTTATTGGAGATGTCAAACCCACAGGCAGAGTCCTGCCCAATATGCTGGATATTCTGCCAGGAACTGAATTACTCGAACATAGAGATGAATTTTATCCAGATCATTTCTCAATCCCTTATCCCGATATCACCAGAAGTCAGATAGAAATCATGCTCAAGTTCTATGAGGTCAATTCAAAAACCAATGAGCTTTTAAGAATAAAGCCGCCGAAGATCATTGTCAGATAGTATTATCCATTTCAGAAATAAGGCCATACTTCGATCGGCCGCAAATCATCCAGCTCAGCTTTGATTCTCGATTGAGTGTTGAGTGCTTTCTCAGACAGCATTTCCAGTTCATTCCAGTTTTGAAGTATTTCTTCATGGCTCTTATTCTCAATGAATTTTTCTGCCAGGGTCATTGTTTCGAGCGTGCGCTCATTGCATTTTATTATTAAATTCCTTACCGACTCGGTATATGCCTTTGTATCGAATAGATAATGGTAGAATTTATCGAGTACTACGGCGCTGAACTGCGCAGACTGCAGTCTGTTGACAAGTCCTCCGAAATCGAAGAGCATGTGATTGAAACTCTGTGTTAGAAAAATCTCCATCAGGTCAATTCGCGAATCATGGTAGCTGTACTCAGGTGAGTCTATTGTTCCCTTAAGTCTGCCTTCTTGTTTCAGCCTGCCGGCAATTGGTGTACCTGCATAGGGAAGCATCTTCGTGAAATGCACCACAACCCTTCCATTTTTGCCTAACTCCTTCAGGAAATGTATATTATCTCTGATCGAATTAAAATCCGTGTCCGGATCCAACAGCATGAACCCATATTCAAAGTTCATTTTTGTCTTTTCAAGTACATCCAGTGTCAGATATGTCTCATTCACATCGTAATGCTTGTTAAAGGTCTTCAAGCCCTGATCACTGCCAGATTCGATGCCCAGGTAAAGAAATTCCAGACCGACTTCTTTCAACATTTTAACTATGTCTTCATCAACCTCATCAACTCTGCACGAAACCCGCCAGAGAATCTGATCTGCCAATCCCGTCTTTCTTAATTCTTCTGCCAGTTCCTCTACCCATTCTTGCTGTGAACCCTTTTTCAGGCTGAAATCGTCATCCCTGAAGTTGAAGATCCTTGCGCCTTTTTCGAAGAGCTGCTCAAACTCCTTAACAACGTTACGGGGAGAGCGCGAACGTCTTCTAGGACCTGGCGCATCTTTGTAAAACTCCCTTATACTGCAGAAGCTGCAATTGTAATAACATCCGCGACTGGCCAATACCGATACCATGCCCAGCCCCATGTGAGTTCTGAGCTCATCGTGCCTTACTGGAAAAGGGAGAGAGTCAAGATCCCTGATCAATTGCCTGGGGAGTGTAACCCTGATACTCATGCCTTCTCGATATGCTATTCCTCTTATCTTAGGCCATAAATCAGGACTGTTCAGATTCCTGTATAGCTCCAGCATGGTTTCTTCACCCTCATGAAGCACAACCGTATCCAGTCCAGGTATCATTTCGAGGACTTTTTGAAACTCTATTGTAGGGAAGTGTCCACCCATGGTAAAGTGGGCGGCAACTCCACTTTCACGAAGGTATTCAATAAGTTCTTTAAAATCAGATAGCATCCTCTGGAAGATCAGAGAGAAGCCAACAATTTTGGGTTTCTCTTTTCGAATGCGTTCAAGGATTGCATCTTTTGCTGATTTTTGATAAGGCTCTATTTCTACCTTCACACCATGATCCCTGAGGAAGGCGGAGATATAACGAAGCCCCAGGTTCTCATCATCCTCGTATCCAACAAGAAGGATATCACAGCCCGAAGAGCTTTGTTTCTCAGGCGATATACTCGTTTCCTGAGAACCATTTTGAGGATTTTGCT
Organism: Candidatus Methanoperedens sp.; assembly: GCA_027460465.1. Lineage (GTDB taxonomy): Archaea > Halobacteriota > Methanosarcinia > Methanosarcinales > Methanoperedenaceae > Methanoperedens. The sequence goes on from JAPZAV010000075.1 coordinate 4,170, forward strand.
TATGAATGACTATACCCCTCACATTATTTCTTAGGCTAAATTCCCAATTTTCCTATTTAAACCTGATCCCCATTTCACGGAACGATAATCTTATTAGGAATACATACCAAAAGTATATAATATTTCCTGCTTTTTAGGATATCATGGGCAATCCAGACGACATTCACAATTTTCCAAAACGGTATGAAAATGCCTTGCAGCAACTTGAAAAATCAGACATATCACAAAGAAATAAAGAATTAATACTGAAGTTCGGCAAGAGTTGCAAAAGGAAAGGGAACAAAATAAGCACCATCGCTATGAACCTGAATATACTGCGCTGGATCGCGATTGCCATTCAAAAAGATCTGGACTCTCTAACTGAAGATGATTTTGATATTTTCCTCGACCGTCTTGAAGTTCAGGGAAAAGATAATAGCGGTTATAAAAAAGCAATAAAGAAATTCTTTAGATTTCAAACCGACGATAATCCTCCAAAATGGATACGGGAACTTCGACTCCCGCAGCATGACTCGCCGGTGCAGCCTGCCGATTTGCTAACTACGGCAGAACTTGATATCCTTCTCAATGCATGTAAACATCCAAGAGATAAAGCGTTCATTGCAACTCTTTTAGACAGTTGCATGCGGATAGGAGCAATAGGAACTCTGCGCATCAAAGGAGTAGAATCCAACCAATGCGGAGGTGTCCTATATATGAGTCCTACGAGTAGAAATCAGAAATCGACCTCGTCAAAACCCTTTCCAATAACATGGAGTATGGGGTACCTTAATGCCTGGTTGGACGTACATCCTGATAAAAACAATCCCGAAGCAGCATTGTGGGTATCGCTTAAAGGAGATATAATATCGGCAATGACTTATCCCGGTCTGGTAATGGTATTAAAAAGAGTTCTTAAGAGGACTGGTCTGACTAAAAAAGTGCATTATCACTTATTTAAGCATCAGAAGGTCACAGAGATGATCCTGAAGGGATATAGTGATAGAGAGATCAGATTTCAGGCAGGTTGGTCTCCGAACAGTAATCATATGTTTAAGATATACGGCAACTTTTACGACAAGGATATGGTCGATTCAATTTACATACGTGCAGGACTGTCGCCGCAGAATAAAAAGATAGTCACGCTATCAAAATGTCCACGATGCCACGTTGTCCTTGTCCCGGAAGCCAGGGTCTGTCATCAATGCGCCCTCATACTCGACGCAAGTCTGGATAAAGAGCGGCAGGTTATAGAAGAAGATGTTGCCGAGAAAGCACTTTTAAAGTTGATGGAGAACCCGAAAGTAATGGCGATGTTCAAGGAGATGGTGAATAAGTGATTAATACCTATATGTTGTTATACGCATCCCCCTTTATCCGATGCCCCCATTCTTCAGAACGGGGAGGAAGTAGTCACTTCGTTGGAGCAACTTCAACCTGTCTTAACTGAATCCTTATGCATCGATTTTAGAGCTTTCGCATACCAAACATTCTGTATATCAGCATCAGTTATTTTTTTCAAATCTTTTGGCTTCTTAATAACAACCCACCAGCTCTCAATACCTAATACAACCCTCATTAGGTCAGGGATAAATATCACAGGATTAAGGATGTGAGACACGAATATCTCTTGTTCCTCGATATTATACAATCCACCCCCAGACAGCGTAGCCTCTCCTATCAGTATGCCTATGTATGTTTTTTCATCATCCACAGGTCTTACTGCAACGTATCTACACGGTGATTCCTTTTTAAAAGCAAATATTTGTATCTGAATGGATTTGACCGTCAATGGTGTACTAAACTTTGTCTTTCCTTGAAAAAAGATATTTTCCTTCCCTGATCTTTCCATATCAGGTGCCATTTTTTCCAATAAACTATTTATTTCAGTCATTTTATCCTCTTTTCTATATGTTAATTAATGTATCCTTTTGAGCGTATGCATCCGACTTTTAGTCGGGTATTCGTAATTATCTCCATGATGTGCGCCGCCTTGCTGTTGTTCCCCCTGCCGAAGCGGTCAATATAGTACATATAAGTTAACTGTCGTGGGGATTATCAGCGATGAGCTTCCGCGAGATCAACACCGCTTTGCGCACAACTGGGGACAGCAATGGAAGCATTGTGTCCTTAACCATAGAGAGCGTTATGATATCGGGGTCTTTGGCAAGTTCTTGTTCAGTCATCATACAACAGTATTACTATTGTAATATTGAATATTTAAGTATTACGATTGTAAAAAATTCAACTTAAAGAAAGAAAAAAAAGAGTTGGTGTGATGAATGCTCCTTGACCAATTCAATTATCCTTGAATATAGCTGAGTACTGCAATTGCAGGCTCCACCAGGTCCTGAAGGAACCCTATCGCAATAACCCCAAGAGAGACATATATGCATCCCAGCAGATCTCCTGCCGGGCTACGCCGCAGCATGAACTCATGGCATGCGAGCTCGACGAAGTCGTCACGTGATTTAATTGCCCTGTCCCTTCGACCAGATGGTCGATTTTCTCGATTAGTTCTCCTTCAAGCTCAGCTATTATGTTTCCTTTGTTTTTATTCTTACCCAAGGTAATCGTTTCTCCTTTGACCCTTCAGTTTTTTAAATGACCGGGGACTCGAACGACGCCTTAGATGATAATACCTTTCTGAGCAGGGTGAAAGTAATTTTACATCCCAACATATCTTCTACTGTGGATGTTCTGAAGGAAATCGGAATAAAGGTGGACATAAGGCTGAAATCAAAAAGAATAAGTGGGAGACTGATTATCCGCAAAGGGTAATGCGGCAGGGTCTGCTCCCTGCTTCCCTGACCTGCACTCCTTTCACTTTGTTTTTGTGCTCTCTTCCGCAACTGCCGGCTTTGACTCACGATCAGAGAAGTACCTGATCATGAACTCGTGGCATGCCAGGCTGACGATGTCGCTCACAGATGAGAACTCCTTGCCGTCGACCATTTTTTCGAGCCTGTTCTTCAGC
>JAPZAV010000076.1 GCA_027460465.1 Candidatus Methanoperedens sp.
TCACCCAGCTGACAACGAAATAATCAAAACCTTTGAAGACGTCCTTGATTTCTATGTCTTCACCTCTAACAATTTTTTGTCCCATCATGTATAATCCGAAAAACAAGGGAGGTGCAGTAATAATCAATATTGAACCAATAGCTGCGATCACTGTCGCAACAATAAATGTGGCAAACTGCTTTTTATAAAGGCTGAAACCTTCATTAAGAACATCTTCTGTTTTAATAGAATCCAACTCCTCAATTAGAATATCTAAGGCAAGGTATTTAAAAATATCTCATTCCACATCTAAAAAAATAGCGGGTTCACGCCCACTATACGGATGATATCTGGTTGTTGATGAATCAATTGCATCTCTTAGCCTCTCAACCAGATCAGAATAGCTCTTCCTCTGCGGGTTTATGCCATCAGGCGCAATATCAGGACCGTGAAGTATAGTATAGCCCAGTTCCGAGAGAATCTCAAGAGCGACATCTTCAATATTTGATTCTGTCAATATGGAAGGCATTTTTCAACCTTTACCTGATTCCATTTCATCAAGCCATTCGTAAATGGGCTTTATCACTATTTTTTTCTCATCCAGACTAATTATCTCAGCCTCTTTTTCAGTTATTATAAGTCCTTCCTTGAGATTATATGAATCCATTGCTTCAAGTAATCCTCTGATCTCTCTTTTTCGTGAGGTCTCATCTTTCAGGGATAGGGTTACCTGAACTGCATGTTTTATTTTCATGCCCTCTTTGATCAGAAAATCGCATTCATGGTTTTCCCTGTGATAATATATTTCCTTTTTCTCTTTCATCAATGATATGTAAACAAGGTTTTCAATTAATCTTCCCTTGTTTTCTGAAAACCTGAATGAGAGCGAATTTACAAGTCCTGTATCCAGACAATATATCTTTTTTGGATTTGCGAGCTGTTTTTTTACAGATGCATCATATTTTGTCAATGTGTATATCAGGTATGAGTTTTCTGCGCAGCCAATATATTCTTTCACTGTTTCCACTGCAATTCCAAGTGTTTTTGCAATATTTGAGTAAGAGAAGTTTTTCCCGATATTAGAGATGAGAAAATATAGCAGATCGAACACATCTTTGTTGTTTCGCAGGTTATTGGGATAGATTATATCTTTAAGATAGATGGTCTGGAAGTAATTCCTGAGAAGTTCCTGTTTTAAATCCTTATCTTCTTCAAGTACCACTCTCGGAAAGGCGCCGAATTCAAGATAATCATTGAAGTACTGGAGCTTCTCAATGGTCGAGGGCTTTTGCAGCCTTTTGAAACTGAGGTATTCCCTGAATGAAAGAGGATGAACTATGATATGAAAGTACCTGCCAGACAGTCTGGTGCTTATTTCTTTCTGCAGCAGCGTTGATGTAGAACCTGTAAGTATTATTTTGATGTTTTTCCTTGTATCATACAGGGTCTTGATGGTCTGCACCCAGTAATCGTGGTTCTGGATTTCATCGATGAACAGGTAAAAAGCCGGAATGGATTTTTTCTGCGCGAGATAATATTCTATTATTTCGGAGAGATACACAGGATCTTTTGATTTGCTCTGGAATAGCGGCTCATCCAGATTTATGAAAAGTATGGCTTCAGGAGGTATTCTATTGTTCAGGAGATTCCTGATTATCTGATAGACAAGCGTTGATTTTCCCGTCCTCCTGGCGCCGAGGAGCAGGAGAACTTCCCGCGCTTTCATGTATTTTGTTATCCAGGGATACCAGGATAATCTATCGATCCCGGTATCGAATTCTTTTCCGAACCACCAGGGATTCTGCCTCTCAAGCGCTATTTTTGCATTCTCGTCCATTATGTAGAGTATAGTTGTTGAAAACACTTAAATTTATCGATTATAATCTATGATTTTAGGAAGAATTGTGAAGTATGGTCTGCGATTTTCATCAATGAATTTTCAAAAGTCGTTCACCCACCCGAATCTCGCCCGACATCAGCTTCGGGAGTAGCGCATCGCCGAGCGCGGCGAGGATGTGGGATTGGTTTTATGATGCAAATCTTTATAATGAATGGGTGTAAAAAAAGTTATGGTTTAACAGTATAATACTGGTGTATCGATGAAAACTACTATAAAGACCCTGAAGAACCGGATTGATGCTCTGGAAATCGAACTGAAAGCCATGCGCCGGATGCTTGGCGCAGCGGCGGAGAAAAAAGATCCAAAAGCATGGGACAGATTGCACATAGTTGGTAAAGAAATATCCTGTGATTGGAAGAGCGATAAACCAAGCTGGCAGTTAATATCTGAAGACAGAAGATAGCATGTATTGCATAGATGCCAGCGTACTTACAAACTCTGAGATAGAAGGCGAAAAATTTCATGAATACAGCCAGAAGCTCATGGAAATTATCAAAGATCGCGGGATTACGATAGTTGTCCCTGAAATTGTCCTGCCAGAGATCTCTTCCGCAATCGCAAGAGGCACGGATGATACTGAAAAGGCGCTTGAGTTTGTGAAAGAACTTAAACAAATCCCGAACATTGTGTTTGGGCGGTGGAATGTATAGAGGTTGCAACTCCACAGGATGAGCTAAAATATCTGTGAGGTTTTAGTAATACAAATACAATCACTTGTGAGCAAACATTAACGGTTAGTGGAAATCATTCGATTTTCACCCGAATCTCGCCCGACATCAGCTTCGGGAGGAGGGAATCGCGGAT